>JAFGHB010000006.1 GCA_016930255.1 Methanomicrobia archaeon
AGTGAGTGAAGATGCGAGTCAGGCGCTGGCAGAGCTTTTAGAGGAATACGGCGAGAAAATAGCGAAAAAGGCCGTAAGCCTCGCGAAACATGCCGGAAGGAAGACGGTAAAAGCGGAAGATATTGCCGAAGCAGTAGCATAAACTAAATAAACTAAAAAAATAACGTGAAGGGGGGAACACATACATTTACACAATTCACCCCTCTTTTTTTCCCATTCTATACGATCACCTCACTCAGGGTCCGCACAAGGATCCGCATCGCATAGTGAATGCCGAGAAGGCGCACTAGGAAGATTTTTAGCTCCCTCCCCCTATCATTTTTCGGATGCGACCTACCTCTTTTTAAAGACAGCGCTATTACATGAGAATGGGAGTTGTTAAGGAGCGAGAAACGCATGAAAGTCGTGATTTCGTTGGGTGGTATCTTCTTCACGGATGCTGAGAAGCTGAAGAACGTGGCTGCGATACTCGATGAACTTGCGCACTCGTACGATCTCTGTGTCGTTACCGGCGGCGGTGTAAAAGCGCGCGAATATATAGAACTCGCACGTGAGCTGGGTGCGAACGAAGCGCTCTGCGATTATATGGGCATAGCCCTGACGCGAATAAATGCGAAATTGCTTATCGCGGCGTTGGAACGCGCGTATCCAGAACCGTTTTTGGATTATAAAGACGTTGCGGTGGCAAAGGCAATCGGCGGCGAGGGTGCTGCGCGGATAGCAGTTATGGGTGGAGTGAGTCCCGGCTATACCACAGATGCCGTGGCTGCGATTCTCGCAGAATACGTCAATGCGGACTTGATCCTCATCGTGACCTCGGTCGACGGTGTTTACGATGCGGACCCGCGTACGAACTCAAACGCAAAGAAATACAACAAGCTCTCGCCGAAGGAACTCGTCGCGGTTACCATGAAGGGTGAATTAAAAGCCGGCTCACGAATTGTTATTGACCCGGTTGCCGCGAAGATAATCGAACGAAGCGGAATAAAGACCATAGTCATCGACGGCAGAAGCGATCCACGTGTAATTATCGATGCCATTCACGGCACGCATAACGGCACGGAGATAGCGAAGTAAAATCACTCACGTTAGGTTCGTTCGCATCGGATTGAGCACTTTCAGTCCGATTTTTGCAGCTTCGGCCTCTATCGCACCCCGTTTCCGCTTACCAACAGTGGCGGCGATGCGCACTGCCATCTCCTCGCTCGCGGCCTCCGCCTGAGCAAGATCGTTCGGATTAAAAACGAGCATTTCTCGCACGCCCGAAGGATGCAATCCCCGTTCTTCCTTCTTCCTCCGGTAGCCTACCTGGACCCGTGCACCTTTCGCCGCTATATGCTCCCGCATCTTATTATCATGTCCGCGAGGCCGTCTCCAGCTCTTGCTCAGCTTCTTCTTCGTCCGCCATCCGTATCGCTCGAATTTTATCCTTCTTCGCCTCATCATCTTGCCGAACCCTTCTTTTAAGAAAGACGTTTTACTAAAGAATCTTAGTCCCCTTTCGGCTTGTCCGCGGTGACACTCATATTCTGCAACAGCTTTTGTGACGCGGAATTGTCGCTTAAAGTTTCACGAGGGTCACGTCGAATATGTTCTGCACGTCCTTTATCTCGTCGATACACCCTTCGCTGACCAGACTGTCTATGTTAATCACCATCACCGCTTCCCCGCCGACCTTCTCTCGGCCCACCTGCATCCCTGCGATGTTAATGCCCTTGTCGCCTAGAACCGTGCACACCGGGCCGATTACCCGCGGTTTGTCAAGGAAGGAGCAGATGAGCATGTAGCCAGAAGGAACTGCGTCCACACGATACCCGTTTATTTGCACTATTCGCGGATCGTCTTTCCCGAATAGCGTGCCCGCAACGGTCTTCGCCTTCTCTTCGCCTTCCATCTGTGTCGTTGTGGTAACGCTAATCAACGAGTTGAAGTTCTCTATCTCATCCGTCTTGCTCTCCGTGATTTTTATCCCGAACTTCTTCGCGATCGCCTCGGCGTTCACGTAATTCACACCGTCGGTGAAGAGCGAGAGGAAGCTCTTCAGGATCGCACGGGTTATCACTCGCGTGTTCTTCCCCACGCCTGCTTCGGCCGAGCCCAATTCGCCTTCATAGGTGACTTTAAATTCCTCGATCCTACCAGATTTTGGCACGAGCTGCGCAGCGAGCAAACCCAATTTCTCCCCCAATTTCAGATATGGCTTTAGGGAGTTCAATATCTCCTCTTCCACGTAGAGCATGTTCACGGTGTTCTTCACCGGCTTGTTCTGCAACGCATCAATTATCTGGTCTGCAATAACCGTAGCAGCAGCCTTCTGCGCTTCTTTTGTGGACGCGCCTAAATGCGGCGTGGTAATCACTTGATCCAGCTCCACCAATTCGCGGTCTTCCGGTGGCTCCTGCTCGAAGACGTCCAGAGCCGCTCCGGCTACTTTACCGCTCTTTATCGCCTCTCGCAACGCATTCTCGTCTATTACTCCTCCGCGTGCACAATTCACCACGCGAACGCCATCCTTCATCAAAGCGAACTCCTTATCGCTGATCAGGTGCCGGGTGTCCTTCGTCAGCGGTGTGTGGAGCGTGATAAAGTCCGCGACCTTGAGCGTTTCGTTCAAACTGGCGAGCGAAATGCCAAGATCCTGTGCCTTCTCTTCGGTAATAAACGGGTCGTAGGCAACGACTTTCATCTCCAGCCCTTTCGCTCGCTTCGCCACTTCTCCGCCCACGCGTCCCAGACCAATGACGCCAAGGACCTTGCCATTCACTTCCACGCCCATGTACTTCTTTCGGTCCCACTTACCGGATTTGAGTGATACGTTCGCATCGGGTATTTTCCGCGACAGGCTGAGCATCATCGCGATCGTGTGCTCCGCCGCGGAGATCGTATTCGCCTCTGGCGAGTTCACCACCAGGATCCCCTTCTCCGTCGCGGTTTCCACGGCTATATTATCCACGCCGACACCCGCGCGGCCTATCACCTTTAACCTGCCAGTGCTTCCGGCTTCTACTATCTCCTTCGTCACTTTCGTGCCGCTTCGTATGACGATCGCATCGTAGTTTGGAATACGCTTTTTTAATTCCTCAGGGCTTAAGTCTAATTCAACATCAACTTCTGCGAACTCACGCAGCCGTTTTATCCCCTCTTCCGAGAGATTATCGGTTACAATTACTCGTTTCATTTTCCCACTTTTTCACCTTTGATACCTTCTACCGCTCTTCTACCTTACCGTCTGAGCGTACTCAACCACCTATAGGGTATCGCTAAATATAAGGTAAGAGTAGAAAAAAAACTGTCGATCTTTGCGACTGAAACAAACGATTCGGGATACGCGATATCGCGCGGATATTTTCGGTGAATGGGAAATGGCAAAAGATAAGGTGATTGGGGTAGAAGTAGTATTATATTACAATTGACGTGAGGTGGATATGACAATGACGGTAATAGAGATAAGAGGCGTAAAAGGCCGGGAAATTCTGGATTCGCGCGGCAACCCTACCGTAGAAGTGGAGGTGCGCACCGCGAACGGGTTTGGTAGGGCGAGCGTGCCTTCAGGAGCATCAACCGGCAGTAAAGAGGCGGTGGAGAAGCGCGATGGGGACCCTAAGAGGTTCAACGGCAAGGGCACGCTCAAAGCGGTTAACGCTGTGAATACCGCGATAAAAGATGCACTCATTGGCATGAACGCTTTGGAACAGCGCGCGATAGATGAGCTGCTGATAGACCTGGATGGTACGGAGAACAAGTCGAATTTTGGCGCGAATGCGATTGTCGGAACTTCGATGGGGGTCTGTAAAGCCGCTGCGGATTCGTTAAAGAAGCCGCTCTTTGAATACATCTGCGAGGACGTTGCGGGTATGACATTGGCGTACGAGCTTCCCGTACCGATGATGAACGTGATAAACGGCGGGCAGCATGCGGGCAACGACCTGAGCATCCAGGAGTTTCTTGTCTTGCCCCTGGGCTTTGACCGGTTCCGTGACGGTTTACGCGCAGGAGTCGAGACGTATCATGCACTTAAGAAGGTGGTTGCGGCTAAATACGGGAATATCGCCACGAACGTCGGGGATGAGGGTGGCTACGCACCGCCCATGCGTGAGACGACTCAACCGCTCGATGCGATAACCAAAGCGATAGCAGAAGCAGGCTATTCGGAAGTTGAGATACGGCTGGGAATGGACGGCGCGGCGTCTTCTTTCTACGACGTAAAAGCCCGGAAGTACCGGATCGATGGCACGCTGAAAGACGGCTCCGAACTCGTCGAGTTCTATAAAGATCTTGTGAAAACGTATCCGATAGCACTGCTCGAAGACCCGTTTGAGGAGGAATCCTTCGAGTTCTTCGCGGAACTCACCGCTCAGATACCGGAACAAATAATCGTCGGCGATGACCTGTTTGTGACGAATGTCAAGCGATTGGAAGAGGGGATAAAGCGCAAAGCGGCAAATGCGGTTCTGCTGAAGTTGAACCAAATCGGCAGCATCTCAGAAACGCTGGATACGATCAATCTGGCGAATCAAAACGGCTACAAAAAGGTGGTCAGCCACCGATCAGGCGAGACCGAAGATTCGTTCATCGCGGACTTCTCCGTCGCAGTCAATGCCGAGATCATCAAAACCGGCGCGCCCGCACGAAGCGAACGAGCGAGTAAGTACAACCAATTACTGCGGATCGAAGAGGCAATGGGCGATACGGCACGAAGTAAAGGGCCCTCAATGCTGTGATTTGCGTTTGATCCGAGGTCATTCCTTCTGGCAGAGTATGAAGAGGTATGCACACTGAATATCCCTTTGACGGCAAGAAGTACGAAAAGGCATCTCAGTGCCAGCGTGGATGGGGTACTGAACTGGTCGACGAGTTGCGTCTGAACGGTGACGAAGCCATTCTCGATCTCGGCTGTGGCAGCGGCGTACTAACACGAGCGCTTGCGGAACGAGTCCCTCGAGGGCGCGTTGTAGGCATTGACAGCTCCCGGTCGATGCTCGAAGCTGCAAGAGCACATAAGACGGAGAATATGGAATTCGAGCTTCTTGACATAACTGAGCTAATGTTCGATGCTGAATTTGACGTGGTATTCTCAAATGCAGTGCTTCATTGGGTGTTGAACCACGAGCAACTCCTGAGGAGGATTTATAATGCCTTGAAGCCTGGAGGGTTCTTGCGCGTGCAATTTGGCGCTGATGGCAATGTCATCAATTTTATCGAGGTAGCCAGAGACGTTATGAAACTGCCGGCGTACACACCGTACTTTATAGGTTTTCGTTGGCCGTGGTACATGCCCACGCCCGCGGAGTACGAAAAGGTGCTGTCGCGTACCGAATTCAGGAATTACCGCGTTTGGGGTGAGAACAAGGATCGCTATTTTTCAGAGGAACGCACGCTGATCAGCATGGTAGAAGAGGCCGGTATAGTTCCTTTTCTCGCGGTGCTTCCGGAAGACGTGAAGCAGGTCTTCAGTAAAGCGGTTTTTGAGCGCTTAATAGCGAAGACGAAGCAGCCAGACGGACGCTGTTTCGAAACGTTTCGCAGGATAAATGTGTATGCGGAGAAATGATGATGGAAGGGAGGGAAATGAAGCCGGGATGAAATGCTCTTAAAAACGCTCACACTGAGGAATTACCGTAAGTATAAGGACGCGTCTGTCGAGTTCCCTGACGGTGTCATTGGTATTATCGGGCTCAACGGCGTTGGGAAGACCACGCTGGTGGAGGCGATCGGCTGGGCTCTCTTCGGGCATAACGCAGCGCGAACAACGAAAGAACTGATAAAACGGGACGGCGCATCGCAAAATGAACCGTGCAGCGTGAATCTGGAGTTCGAGCTGGAGGGCGATCAATACAACGTGGTACGGGAGATGGTGGGCAAGAATTTAGTGCCGAAGGCCCGCCTCGTGTTGAATGGCAGGCTCGTAACGAACAATGCTGATGACGTAACTGCAGTAATAAAGGACAAGATAGGCATGGATTACCAGGCCTTCTTCACGTCGGTCTTCGCGCGGCAGAAAGAGCTGAACGCACTCTCTATCATGAAAGCTGCGGAACGTAAGAAGCTTGTGCTCCGTATGCTCGGCGTAGAACGGATCGAAAAGAGCATACAGGCGATACGAGAGGATAAGCGCGGTAAGGAGAAACGGATCGAGGGCATAAAAGCGGCAACGGTTGATAAAGAGGGCAGGAAGAAGGTCGACGTGCTTACTGAGAAACAGAAGGAGCTGGAGCAAGTACAAGAGGCACTGGTACCGATTATCAAAGAGATAGAATCCGCTACGAGCATGAAAGAGCAGAACGTAACGACTGCAAAAGAGGAATTAGCCCTCGCTACGAGCACTTATGAACGCTACACGACCTTAAACACGAAGCTGAGCGAGCAGCGACGCGATTTGGAGAATACGAAGAAGCGGCGGGAAGAGAAGGAGCAGGAACTTGCGAACTTGCGCGTAAAGAGCAAACGGCTTGAGGAGATTGCGGATGACGAAATGCGGTATTTCCAGTTTCGCGAGCAGAAAGAGAAACTGGAAGACCAGCGGGAAAAGCATCAGCGAAAGCTGGAGTTATTAAAACGTGAGAAGAGGAGCTCGCAGGAGTTCCAGAAGCGCACGGAGCACATAAGCGAGTTGAAGCAGAAGCGTGCGGAATTCAAAGGCATTGAGGAACAGGTGGAATCAACAAAACGAGAAATGGAAGCGCTAAAGAGACAAAAGGAACGCATATACGATTCGCTCGGTGCTCTAAAATCGCAGGTCTTACAGGCTAAGAAGGAAATAGAAGAGCATACTAGGAAGAAGCAGCGAATAGCTGATTTGGGTCCTGAAAGCGAATGTCCATTGTGCGAACGTGAATTAGGGTCACATTACGAGAGTTTGCTAACGAAGCTGCAGGATGAGCTTCGAACCAAGAAGGACGAGCTTCAATCGGTCTTCACGAAGTATAAACGAAAGAAAGAGGAGCTCGCTTCTGCGGAACGAGCGGAAGAAACACTTGCAAAGCAGGCGAAAGAACTGGAGACGCGTGTAACAGCACTGCACGCCCTGGAGACGCGCGTCACGCACGAAGAGCGTGAGTTAGTGCATTGGCAGACGGAATTGGAACAGATAAGAGCCGATTTGACGCCGCTTAGAGATGTGACGTTCGATGCTGCGGCTTACAAAGAGGTTATTGCTACTTTGGAGGAGCTTGAAGCGGTGTATCGCGAAATACTCGGATTACGAGCCGAGATCGGACGTTTAGAGAATGTGAAGAATAACGTGCAAACGTTACGTGAATTGGAACGAGCGACGTCTGATGATCTCGCAGCGTTGCAGCGGCTGATAGTGGATTTAGCGTTTAACAAGCAGGATTACGAGGAGAAGAAGGCGCGATACGAGCGTAAGAAGGAGGAGCTGACCGAATCGAAGCTGCAACTTTTGGAGCAGCGAAACGAGTTTGAAAACGTACGCAGAGATAAAGAGCACGTTATAGGGGAGATAAAGGAGCAAGAGCGGTTACAAGCTGAGAAGGAGAAGGAAGAGACGGAAATTCTGTATCTCACTGTGCTGGAGAAGCTCATGAACGATTTCAAGGTGTATATGGTCGGCAGGATTCGCCCAATGCTCTCTGATTACGCGTCTGACATGCTCAGACGGCTAACGGACGGCAAATACAGCACGATGGAGCTGGATGAGAACTATGATATCTTCATTTATGACGACGGTGCACCGTATGAACTCAATCGGTTCTCCGGTGGTGAGGAGGACCTGGCGAATCTCTGTTTGAGATTGGCCATCTCCGCCGTGGTGACCGAACGCAGTGCGATCCAGACGAATTTTATCATCCTCGATGAGATCTTTGGCTCGCAGGACGCGTATCGTAAACGGAACATTATTCAGGCGTTAAATGCGCTCTCGAAGAAGTTCCGGCAGATATTCTTGATTACGCACATCGAAGACGTGCGGGATTATATGGAGTACGTACTGCGGGTGACGGAAGACGAAGAGGGCGTAAGCTGGGTAAAGGTGGGGGAATAGGCGTCGAATAGCCGTTTTCTCATGGATCGACATTCCGAGCAAGCCAGTCAGGCAGACAAAGATTGTTTTGATAACTCGTTTCTTAAATTAAAGAAAGAGAGATTATTGAACCATGGCTACGATAGCGGAGAAGATACTGGGCGAAAAAGCCGGGAAAGCGAAGCCGGCGAAGACCGGCGAGATCGTGGAATGCGACGTCGACTACATCATGGTGAACGATGTAACGGGCGTGCCTGCTTTTGAGGTCTTCGAGGAGCTTGGCCGCGATGAGGAGATAAAGTGGGAGAAAGTGGTCGTGATACAGGACCACTACGTCCCTAACAAAGATGTAGCCTCTGCGGAGCAGGCGAAAGCATTACGGGAGTATGCGCGGCGATATGGGATCGAGCACTATTATGAGATCGGGCGAGGCGGAGTCTGCCATCAGGTGATGATCGAGGACGGCTTTGCTGCACCCGGGCGGTTGATCATCGGTGCGGATTCACATACCTGCTCGTACGGCGCGTTAGGGGCATTTTCCACCGGCGTTGGCTCGACTGAGGCGGCTGCGGCAATGGCCACCGGGCGGTTGTGGTTCAAGGTGCCGGAGACGCAGAAGTTTGTGATTAACGGTGCATTGCAGCGATACGTTATGGGAAAGGACATAATTCTGCACATCATTGGCGATATCTGCGTCTCTGGCTCGCTGTACAAGGCGCAGGAGTTTTACGGGACCGCGATCGAAAGTTTGAGCCTCTCTGACAGGATAACCATCTCGAACATGGCGATTGAAGCCGGCGGTAAAGCAGGCATCATCCCGCCAGATGATAAGGTCTTTGATTTCCTGAACGGGCGAGTACGCGGTGAGTATAAAGCGGTGTATGCCGATGGTAACGAAGAGGACTACGAGGCGGTATTTGAATACGATGCAGCAGTGATCGTTCCGACGGTTGCAAAGCCCTTTGTTCCTGAGAATACCGCGCCTGCGCGCGACGTGGATGTGGTAATTGACCAGGCGTATCTTGGCTCGTGCACCAATGGCCGAATCGAGGATCTACGGGTTGCGGCAGAGCTTTTGAAGGGTAAAACGGTGCATCCTGACGTGCGCATGATTGTCGTGCCAGCCAGTGAGAAGGTCTTCCAGCAAGCGATAGCGGAAGGGGTGATCCAGACGTTCCTTACAGCAGGCGCTTTTGTGTGCGGGGCTACCTGTGGCGCCTGTTTGGGCGGACACATGGGCGTACTCGCGGCGGGAGAACGCTGCGTGAGCACAACTAACCGGAACTTTATCGGACGGATGGGACACAAGGATTCCGAGGTGTATCTTGCGAGTCCTGCAGTCGTCGCCGCATCGGCACTTACCGGGCGGATAACCGACCCGACGGCGTTGTAGTACGCATGCAAACAGCTTTGGCTGCGGCTTCACTCACACCACCGGACACGTACTGACGTGTAGTCTGTTCAAATCCCGCACAAAGCCCATCCAACCAGAAGGTTTAAATAGGGCAAAAAAGAAGTACTACTGCAATAAAGGAGGAGAAAACCATGAAACAAATGAGAGTTACTTCCGTATTTGTTACAGCTTTTTTGGTAACCGCAGTCCTTGCTGGCCTCGTCCCAGCGGCAGTGGGAGCAGACGGGGGAGATGCGCTCTTCGCTGCTCTACAGCCCTACGTTGATATCTACAACGCAAACGTTGAGAATATACCGGTTATCAATAGTCTCATTGGCGCGGAGCGAATTCGCGGTGAAATTGCACTGAACGATGGATCTTCGCTTGTCGTCAGTATAGTAACCGACGCTGATGCAAAGGTAACAAGCTTTGAAAAGGGCGAGATTAGCGATCCGACGATTAAGGCGTCTACCGACGAGAACACCGTTCGCAGTATCATAACTGCAGCCGATCCGATTGCTGCATTTCAGGATGCGTTAAATAGCGGGGCGATACACTTTAAAGGCGTGGGAATGGGTAGCAAAGTAAAGGTCGGCCTGCTGAAAGTCGGATTAAAACTAGCGGGTTTCTTTACGTGATTACGCATACAGGTGAAGACACGAGGGGTCAGTTAGTAGTTTGAACTATTTAGAGGAAGATAGAGAGAACTAGGTGAATAAACGACAGACAGGTGAACGAGAAATGAGAATCTGGAAGTTTGGCGACAACGTGGATACCGATCAGATCATTCCTGCGGAATACCTGACGACGGGCGACGCGAAGAAGCTCGCAGCGCATGCGTTCGTTAATATGCGACCCGAATTCGCGAGAGAGGTGCAGGAGGGCGATATCATTGTAGCCGCGGAGAACTTCGGCTGCGGCAGCTCGCGAGAGCATGCGCCACGCGCATTAATCGGCGCGGGCGTACGGTGCGTGATTGCAAAGAGCTTTGCACGGATCTTCTTCAGGAATTCGATTAATATCGGGCTGCCGGTGATTGAAGCGGACGTCTTCAATAAGATAGACGAAGGAGATCAAATAGAAATCCGGTTTGACGACGGTATAATAAAGAACCTCACGAAAGATGAAGAATACCACTTCAACCCGCTGCCTGAGTTTATGCAGAAACTCCTGGAGAGCGGAGGCTTGATTAATTATATAAAGAGGCAGATACCATCAGCGGAAGGGAGATAGATGATAAAAGCAGGGATAATAGGCGGAACGGGGTATACTGGTCTCGAGTTGATCCGATTGCTGGTGCAGCATCCACAGGTGCGCATCTCGGTTGTGACGTCTCGGCGATACAAAGGGAAGACGGTAAGCGAGGTTAATCCGTACCTATTCCCGTTTATCGAACTCGAATATGAAGACGTTGATACCAAAGAGATTGCGGATAGAAGTGATATTGTCTTTGTCGCAACCCCGCACGGCAGTGCAATGGATTACGTGCCCGCGTTGATGGAGCGAGGCACGCGGGTAATAGATCTGAGCGCAGACTATCGATTGACGCGATCGGAATACGAACGGGTATATAAACGCGAGCATAAGGACAAAGAGGAGCGCAATGCGGTTTATGGGCTGACGGAATTGCATCCCGAAGTAGCGGATGCGACCTTGGTGGGCAATCCCGGTTGCTACCCCACCGGAGCGGTACTCGCGGTTGTACCGCTGGTAAAAGCCGGACTGGTCCGGCAGGTACTCTTCGATTCGAAATCAGGCATATCCGGTGCCGGAGCAGAGCCAACAGAGACCTCACATTACCCGAACCTCGCGGAGAATATTGTTCCGTACCAGATAACGTCGCACCGGCACGTTGCGGAGATGCGACAGGAATTGGGTGTGAATCTCAGCTTCACGCCGCACGTCCTTCCCGCCATTCGCGGCATACTCACCACCGCACACGTCTTCCTGCACGAACGCGTCTCAAAGTCACGTGAAGAGATTGAGGAGATCTACACGCAGTTTTATAACGGCAAACGGTTCGTGAGGCTCAGGACGGGCGTGCCATCGCTGGGCGCGGTGAGAGGCACGAACTTCTGCGATATCGGCTTTGAAATCGAGGAGGGGAGCGACAGGATCGTGGTGATGTCGACTATTGATAACCTCGTTAAAGGCGGCTCCGGCCAAGCGGTCCAGAACATGAACCTGATGTTCGGCTTGGATGAAGCAGAGGGGCTGTGGTTCCCGGGATTGGCGCCGTGATTTTCGTGGTTTGTTTTATTGATACATAACACATCACATAACAAAACGGAGGTGACCATAACAGAGATGAGCACGGAGGGCGATACGAAAAGCAGGTCGTTGTCCATTTATCTCGCGATCTTCGTGGTGCTCGTACTGCTGAATACACTGCTCGTTGCCTACGGTGAGATCCCTTATTCAGACGCCCCGGGAGGTGTCGGCTTGTACACCGCAGCGGCATTCATGATCGCCTTTGCATTATGGTTTGGTGGGTGGGGTGTGCTCGCCGCCTACCTTGGCTGTTTCATCGGCGCCGGGCTGCTCATGGACTTACCCGTGGAAGTGAACCTCCTCTGGTCGTTTGCGGATCTCTGGCAGGCCTTGATACCTCTGGCCGCATTCAGAGCATTTGATGCTGACGTCGGCCTCAAGACGAAGCGCGACCTCGGGATATTCCTCTGTTTCGGCTGGCTGGTCAATAATGTGATTGGTGCAGGCTGGGGCGCGAGTATGCTGGCAGTAGGCGGATTTGCTTCGTGGGCTGAGGTCCCGGGCATCTTCTCCGGCTGGCTTATCGGCAATCTGATCGTAACCATTGCGATTACACCGCTGCTCCTCCATTATGTCACGCCGTATCTACAGCGGGCAGGCGTCTGCGTTCAGCGGTACTGGGCCTAGTTGAGCTGGTGAGAGACGCGGAGAAGCCCACTGAATTCCGATTCGATTCTTGAAACACCAAACCAACCGGCTTTAAGTCCTCCATCCACCTATTTTTGATCTATGAACAGGATTGGAAAAGCGATTAGGCTGGAGCGAATCCTCGATCGGAGGACTCGCAAGACGGTCATCGTGCCTATGGATCACGGTGTAACGGTCGGTCCGATTCCGGGGCTGATTGATCTCCGTGAGGCGGTGGACAAGGTGGCTGAGGGCGGTGCAAATGCAGTTCTTGGCCATATGGGGCTGCCGCTCCATGGCCACCGCGGCTACGGTCGAGATATCGGTCTCATCATCCATTTATCGGCCAGCACCAGCCTCGGGCCGGACCCGAACCACAAGGTTCTGGTGACCACGGTAGAAGACGCGATCAAGATCGGAGCAGACGCAGTGAGCATACACGTCAATATCGGAGCAGATGACGAGGCTGAGATGCTCGCGGATCTCGGCTGGGTAGCGCGAACGTGCGATAACTGGGGCATGCCACTTCTGGCAATGGTGTACCCGCGCGGTCCAAAGGTAAAGTCAGAGCACGATGTGGAGTACGTCAAGCACGCCGCACGGATTGGTGCGGAGCTCGGTGTCGACCTCATCAAGACCAACTACACGGGCGCGCCCGATACCTTCAAGGAAGTGGTAGACGGATGCCAGATACCCGTGGTGATCGCAGGCGGGCCGAAGATGGGCACGGAGCACGAGCTATTCGAGATGATCTATGATGCGATACAGGTGGGAGCGGCTGGCGTTTCTATCGGTCGAAACGTCTTCCAAGCAGAGAATCCAACGCTGCTTGTCAGGAAGATCTCGAAGATCGTGCACGAGGACTACACCGTCGAGGAAGCGGAGAAGCTCGAGCTGTGATTCGTGTGAGTAGAGTAAAGCAGCTCGCATCAGATTATGTTTAGTTCCGCGTATCCTTTCCTTCCGATTGGCATAGTGAAAACGGTGAAGATAGCTGGTAGTGCACCTGCTCGTGTGCTGTACACCGAGGGTAGCTCGGCTTTTCCACGCCTGGTTCACCATGATTTCACAGGGAATTAGAGCCCCCTCGTTATTGTCGCACTGGTATTATCAGCTACAAGTTAAAATATACTGGCACGATAATAGTATAATAATACCTATAGCAACCCACAAAACCAATAATTTTGTAAGTAACACTGCCGGGTTATAAAACTTGTATTTCATTCTGACGAGTTGAAGGGTAATATAATGCGTTTTTTCATAATTTTCTTTGATTATTGATAGATCAAATTTATTTATTTTGTTAGTGTAATCGTCTAATTCTGCTGGAAAATATTTTCTGTGCAACATAACGTAGTTTTCGTTATTCTTATATCTGTCTATAATTGGTAGTTCTAAACAAAAAAACCATTTAGTAGGACGAATAGTTTGGAGTAACAGTAACACATCAATTATAAAAAATACAAAAGCAATACCTAACCATATATGGATACTCTTGTTTATGTCTGATGATTCCAGGGTAAAGAATTCTCCTTGTATCATGTAGGTAAGCAAAGTAAAAAATACGCCTAGACCTGCAATCAAAATACTCGCTTTCCTATCTACCATAGAAATACGATTTTCGAGATAGGATATCGCATATTTTAGGAATTCTATCACTTGCTTATCTTTATCATCCCTCGGTGCAGCATCACCTGGTGTTCCTCCATTATCGCTATTTGCCGGTTGGTCCCTAACTTCAGGTGTTTGCGGCGGTGTCGTTTCCCCGGCCGTATTACCTTCCCCCGAAGATTCCTTTTTCCGACAACAGACTAAACAAGAGATTAGACAAATGATAAGAAAGGGTATTATAATCCACAAAAGCATTCCAAGCCCCTCACAACTACCACTCACTGACCACATAGTGTATACGCACACATTAGCACTCTCATATACTTAAGCCTTATCCTTTTTGCCAAAATTCTTGAAACTTCGTGAGTCTCCTGAGGGGTTCAGCCACGAGTTCCATACAATCGGCGGAGAATATTGGGGCTTTAAGGGTTTAAGAAAGAGCCCCGGGAGGGATTTGAACCCTCGACCTATTGATTACAAGTCAATCGCTCGACCGGGCTAAGCTACCGAGGCACTCGTTCTACTAGTTCTTTTTTGCTAGGTATAAATAAATAAACAAATCCTTTCTCACGCTGGGCCGTTGCATGCATACATGCATGACGTCACACCAGGCTGAGCTGATACATTCCGATTATCCCGGTGCCGATGAACTCTATCGCAATGGCGGCAACGATGATTCCTATCACACGGCTCAATACTTCCGTTCCCACCACACCCATCATATCAAAAAGCCGGTCTGATTGCCCCAGTACGAGCCGTGTCGCGATGATCGCGGAAAAGATGGCAACAAGGACCACGAAAACGCCGGACGATTGGATGATCACCATGACTGCGGTTATAGCACCGGGCCCGGCGAGCAGTGGCGTCCCTATCGGAACTGCGCCTACTCCGGCCCCTGCACCGTCTTTTCCCAGCACGCCGCACTGCTGCTCCCCCTTTAACAGATCAAACGAGACGAGCAGCAGCAGAATACCGCCCGCGATCATGAAGCTATTCAGGCTGATGCCCAACAGCTCGAAGATCAGCTTGCCGAGGAACGCGAAGAGCAGCAGGAGGATCGTAGCCACGATAACCGCATGATTCAGTTCCCTCCGCCGCTCCTCTCCCCGCATACCCTTCGTTACTGCGAGGAATACCGGAATACTGGCCGGCGGGTCCATTACCACAATGAGGATGATAAACGCCTTCACCAGGAGCAACGCTGAATTCGAATCGAACGAAACCATGGTATAATACCTTTATGATACATGAAGATGTAAAAGGGTATGTAAGTGAGTGAGCGCCGATGCAGCGAGAGGAGATCTGGACCGAGAAATACCGGCCGAGAAAGCTCAGCGAGGTGGCCGGGCAAGACGCGATCATAAAGAACCTTCAGTCCTATGTCAAACGCAGGAACTTGCCGCATCTCATCTTCTCCGGGCCTGCCGGTGTTGGTAAGACCGCTGCGGCGGTCGCCATGTCACGGGAGTTCTACGGCGATACCTGGTCCGAGAACTTCACTGAGCTCAACGCCAGTGACGAGCGCGGCATCGACGTGGTTCGCAGCACCATCAAGAACTTCGCACGGACCATGCCGATTGGTAACGCCTCCTTCAAAATCATCTTCCTCGACGAGGCCGACGCGTTGACCGATGCCGCGCAGTCCGCACTGAGAAGGACTATGGAGCGCTATTCTGGCACGTGCAGGTTCATTCTCAGTTGTAATTACTCATCCAAGATAATCGAGCCTATACAATCGCGATGTTCCGTGTATCGGTTCAAATCGCTCGCTTACGAGGCAATCGCAGCGCGTATACAGTACATTGCGGGTATGGAGGGTTTGAAGCTCTCCGAAGAGGTCATTCGCGCGATTAACTACGTCTCGATGGGCGATATGCGACGTGCGGTAAACGCATTGCAAAGTGCTGCGGTGCTCAGCAGCGTAATCCAGCCGGAGATGATTTATGAGATTACAGCAACAGCACGGCCTGAAGAGATAGAAGGACTGATAACCAAGGCTTTGGACGGAAAATTCTTTGAGGCGCTCGATATCCTGGAGGAGTTGATGGACAAAGGGATCTCAGGCGACGAAATAGTGGCGCAGATGCATCGACTCGTGATAACCCTGGACATTCCTGCTCGTAAGAAGGTGGAATTGATGGATCGCATCGGAGAAGCGGACTACCGGATTACCGAGGGCGCTCATGAGCGAATTCAATTGGATGCGCTGATTGCTTCTTTTTGTTTGGCTGCAGATAAGGAATAAATGGTGGGATATACAATATTTTGTTAGATATACCGGCGTGCCACCATCTTCTCTAAAGTATAGCGAATGAGGAGAGCCAAAAATAAGGGGTGAAAGGTGATGAAAAGATGAAGAGTACATTCTCGATGTGGGGAGAGCGAGGGTTGATCGCTACGTTCTTTGGTGATTTACACCAACTTGCTGAACCGGAGGCGTTCAACAACTTCTTGCAGATTGTGGAATTTCCTGAGAAACCGCCGATTAGTAGCTTGTCCCCGGTAGCAATCCACTATATTATAGAACCGGACTTTGCAGAGTTTGGGCAGCCCGATGCCGTAATCGCACTTGAGTATCATGATAGCCGCGCTGTTATTATCATCGAAGCAAAGCGAAGGGACCTCGTGCATGCATGTAAGCCATGTTCGCAGCGTGGACAAAATGGCTTCAATAGTACACTCAACGGACAGTTGGAACTTGACTACCGTTTGGCGATGGCGTTATCCGAATATCACACCGGATCCAAAGAGCTCGTTGAACCGAAATGGGTATTACGCAGTCCCTATAAAAATGAACGGAAAGGGACGCTTCGGCGACTGAAGAAGCGAGCTGTGTTAGAAGATGTGGTGTCCTTGATAGGAGGGGTTCCATTGGATCGGGACTACTTTCTCGTGATCACAAATGAGGAACAGAATCCCTTCCTTCGCGTGAGTGCCGACCTTCTACTCGAGTTATTCAAGCCGGAGTTATCCGGATCGTTCACGAACAGTTGGTCAGAATATCGCAGCAGATTTGGCTGGCTCAACTATACGAAGATGAAGACGTTTATCGATAGTGTACAAAATCGCCTGACTACTGGTTCTTTGTTTCTACAATCACTCACATCAATCATCGCAATATGCCGCAAGAAAGACTCGATGTTGACCATCTTGCCGGCCACGGTAGAAGCTTAATCTACGCACCACGAATCAATCATCGCACATTTCTCCATTTCTCTTGGAAGAAGAAAAGCTGTGCCTTGCGAGATTATAGCAAAAGTGATACCAGAGACCCGTCACCTGACCGGAAGTATCAGACATCTGATGTTGAACGCATGGTTGATATGGAATTTAAAGTTCCTAACAAAAATGTGCATGACATATCGTTTTGGTATCAACTGATTCTTGAGACGAACAACACAAATTTGAAAAGATGATGCCGATGCTGGCAAACAGCAGGGGAAAATAAGTAGGAGGCGAGGTGACTTAAGATAATGTGGGCTTTATGGCTCAGTATGTTCGTCAAAATGATTTACACTTATCATACTTTATAGCATTTTCTCAAATTCTTCCATCGTTACTATTTTAAAATCCTTCAAAGAACCTTCACCAGTCCATGATTAAAAATATGTCCTAATAGTTTTTATTTGCTTTTTCGTTGCCTTCTTCAAGAGCAGCTAAGCTTTTACAAACCCCGGCTCAACGCATCCGTAACAGCCCGTTCCATCACGTCAATCGGCGGCTCCACCCCAGTCCATATCTTGAACGACGCAGCACCCTGATAGACCAGCATCTTCACACCATGTATTATCTTTGTTACACCTGCGTGCTTCGCCTCTTTTAGCAATCGCGTCTCCAGCGGATTGTACACGATATCGAAGACCACCAGATCTGGGTGCAGCATGTCCGCAGTGACTACCGTAGCATCTTCATGTGGATGCATTCCTACCGAGGTTGCATTGATCAATATATCCGAAGCCTGGATGTGCTTCTTGAGCTCGGCGTCCAATCCAATACCAGCCGCATTAGTGAGCTGAGCAGCTAACTGAGCAGCTCGTTCCTTCGTCCGGTTTGCCAGCGTTACGTTTGCACCTTCTTCGTCGAGATAAAAGGCAATTGCTCGTGCCGCACCGCCTGCACCAAGAATAAGCACGTTTTTACCGGTTAAGTCGCCTACTGCCTCCTGCAACACCTGCATTGAGCCGATACCGTCGGTATTAAAGCCAACCGGCGTGCCACTGCTGAAATCAATGGTATTTATCGCCCCGATTTTCTTTGCCACGTCGTCTGCGTCTACTAAGACGAGTGCCTTCTCTTTTAACGGTATCGTAACGTTAAGACCCGCGATGCCGAGACTTTTCGCGCCCTTTATCGCATCCTCAAGCTCGGGCGTTCTTACTCGGAATGCAAGATAAACAGCATCCATGCCAAGTTTCTCAAACGCGGCATTATGCATAACCGGGGAGAGGCTCTGCGCTACCGGATCGCCGAGAATGCCGTAGATCTTTTTCATTGCTACAAGTAGTACCAACATTTAAACGTAAAAAAGCAAAAGGCTTAAGTAGAGTGCGGGCATTATTGAGTAAATAATTAGAAGGAGTAAAAATGGAGGGAATTAGCGTTAGACTGATAAGTGGGAGAACGGCCGTGCAGGGCCAAAATCTGGACAGCAAACTTACGGACGAATACTTCGCCGAAGTGGCTCGCTGCGATCTGAACGGCGCTGACATGGAGAAACTCGGTGTTGCTAAAGAAGACCCTGTGAAAGTCACGACTGCGTACGGAAAGGTGGTCGTCAGGGCAAAACAGGACGATGGTCTTCCCGAGGGTATGGCTTTCATTCCCATGGGTCCCTGGTGCAATGCGGTGGTGGACGGAGATACAAATGGTAACGGCATGCCCTCGTTTAAGGGTATCGATGGAACGGTAGAGAAGACTGCGGAACCAGTATTGTCAGTAAAGGAACTGATGCGTACGTATATGACCTAAAAGGAGGGGGTAAAAAATGGCTGAAATAACAGATGTTGTATGCTCATTGTGTGGATGTGTATGCGATGACATCGTGCTCGAGGTAGAGAATAACCAGGTGACGAAGGTAAAGCGCGGCGCGTGTTCCGTAGGAAAAGCCAAGTTAATGGGACACCATCGGATAGAAAGCCCGATGATACGAGAGAATGGCGAGCTAAAAGAGGTCTCATATGATGAAGCGATAAAGAAAGCCGCGGAAATCCTTTACAAGTCGCGAAGACCGCTTCTGTACGGGTGGAGTTCAACGGTTTGTGAGGCTGATAAAGTCGGCGTTGCGCTTGCCGAGGAACTCGGTGCGGTTATTGACAATACTGCTTCGGTCTGCCACGGGCCATCGGTGCTGGCGATCCAGGATGTGGGACTACCCTCGTGTACGCTCGGAGAAGTGAAGAACCGAGCAGATCTCATCATCTACTGGGGTGCGAACCCGGCGCAGGCGCATGCGAACCACATGAAACGATATTCGTATGTTTCGAAGGGCTACTGGACAGAAGAAGGTAAGAAAGACAAGAAACTGGTTGTTGTGGACCCGCGAAAGACGATGACGACGAAGATGGCGGATGTTTTCGTGCAGATAAAGCAGGGATATGATTATCCGGTGTTTTCAGCGCTGCGAGCCATCCTCCGTGGCTATGAGGACGTGGTACCCGATGAAGTCGGTGGTGTACCGAAAGAAACCCTGTTAGAGCTTGCGAAGATGGTAAAAGAGGCAAAGTTCGTGATGACCTTCTTCGGTATGGGTGTGACACACACGGGCGCGCGCCACAATAATATTGTGAACGCGATCCAGTTCACACGAGCGGCTCACTTGCACACCAAAGCGAGTATTATGCCACTCCGAGGTCATTACAATGTGGCTGGCATTAACCAGGTACTAACGTGGGAGACCGGCTTCCCGTTCGCTATTGACATGGCTCGAGGTTATCCGTGGTACAATCCTGGTGAGGATTCGGCAACCGATTGTCTCTGGCGAGAGGACTGCGACTCGGCAATGATCATCGCTTCAGATCCAGGTGCGCACTTCCCGGGGCCATCGCTCAAGCACATGGCAAAGATTCCCGTCATTCAGATTGACCCATTCGCGAACCCGACGACAGAATTTGCGGATATTATTATCCCGGTGGCAGTGAGCGGAATCGATGCTGAGGGCAGCGTCTATCGAATGGACAACATACCAATTCGACTGCGCAAGATAATTGATTCTGACATCCCGACCGATGAAGAGATTGTGGGGCAGATACTGACGGAGGTCAGAGCATTAAAAGCGAAGGAGGGGCAGTAAAATGGCGGAGCTATTGATTAAGAACGGTGTGGTTTACGATCCACTAAACGGCGTAAAAGGCGAGAAGAAAGATATTTGCATCCGTGATGGCAAGATCGTCGAATCTGTTTCGAACCCGAAGGTGATTGATGCGGAAGGACGCGTGGTCATGCCTGGCGGTGTTGATATCCATGCGCACATTGCAGGTGGCAAGGTTAACTCAGGGCGGTTGATGCGACCAGAAGACGGTCGAAAAGGGTTAGAGCCGAAGACGAAGGTATGCAGAGCGCAATCCGGCTATTCAGTGCCCAACACGTTTGCGACGGGCTATCGGTATGCGAGAATGGGATACACCTTTGTGATGGAGGCGGCGATGCCACCGCTTGCAGCACGACACACGCACGAGGAGATGATAGATATCCCGATTCTGGACAACGCGGCAATGCCGCTCATTGACAACAACTGGATGACACTGGAGTACATCAAGAGCGGCAATACAGACTTGCTTGCTGCGTACATTGCCTGGATGATCAAGGCGACCAAGGGTTACGGCGTTAAAGTGGTGAATCCCGGTGGGACGGAAGCATGGGCGTGGGGAAAGAACTGTGACCTCAATGACGCAGTGCCTTACTTCGACGTCACTCCCGCAGAGATCGTAAAGGGTTTAGCAGAGGCGAACGAGAAGTTCGAGATGCCGCACAGTATTCACGTGCACCCAAATATGCTGGGACATCCGGGCAACTTCGAAGTAACAACGGACACGTACGACCTTGTGAAAGGAATAAAACCGTATAGAGACCGCCCAACGATGCACGCGACACACACGCAGTTCCATTCGTACGGTGGCACGACCTGGGGAGATTTCGAGTCGCAAGCGAAGCATATTACGGATTATATCAACGCCAATGACCACATGAGCATTGACATTGGCTCGATTATTCTGGGTGATACCACGACGATGACCGCCGACGGTCCGATGGAATACAGTTTGTACCAGATCACCGGCCGAAAATGGACGAATTGCGATGTAGAGCTCGAGACAGGGTCAGGGATCACGCCTTTCTTGTATTCGGGAAAATCACCGGTAAATACCATTCAGTGGGCAATCGGTCAGGAGCTGGCGCTGCTGACAAAGGACCCCTGGAAGGTCGCCATGACGACCGACCATCCAAACGCCGGACCGTTCATCGGGTATCCAATAGTCATTTCGATGCTCATGAGCAAGAAGCGGCGAGATGAGCTGGCTGAAGACGTACATAAGGTGATCTTCGACCGAACGGAGCTACCGTCAATCGACCGCGAATATGATCTGTATGAAATTGCAATCATCACGCGTGGCATGGCGGCAAAGACGTTGGGACTGCATGAGCATGGCAAAGGACATCTCGGCGTTGGTGCGGACGCAGATCTTGCGATTTACGACATGTCGCCTGAGGAACGCGACGCAGGAAAGATCCAGAAGGCATTCTTGAATACGAAGTACACGATCAAGGCAGGAGAGATCGTGGTGAAGGACGGCGAGGTCGTTGCGGCACCGGATGGGAAGACGATTTTCGTGACGCCGGAATGCGACCAGACGCTGATGGACGAGATGCTTGTGACCTTGAAGGACAAGTTCGATAAGTACTACTCGGTAACGTTCAACAACTATCCGGTTCAGGACCATTATCTGCCGAATCCATATGAGATAAAGGCGCCAATGCGAGGTTAAAAAGGGAGGAGGAAAGAAAAATGCAGACCATAACGTTAAAGTTGAAAGACTCTGTTACGAGCGGAATCGCGAAAGTGCCGGTTGAATTGGACGCGTTAACGCCGGATCAGCTCTTTGGCAAGAGCGAGGCTGAGATCAAAGCGGTGAAGGTCTGGTGGGGCAACCGCCAAGAGAACACCAGTGATCTGTTCGATGTGAGCGTGGCAGGCGATGCTGCGAGTGCGGACGACGTAAAAATCGTGCTCGAAGGCAATTTAGCACGGGTGAAGCGCATCGGTGAGGGCATGAAAGCCGGCGAGATCGAGGCACGGGGCGACGTTGACATGCATGTCGGCGCGATGATGGAAGGCGGCAAGATCACGGTCAAGGGCAATGCAGGCTGCTGGGCAGGTCGAGAAATGCGCGGTGGCGAGCTGATCATCGAAGGTGACGCGGACGACAACTTCTGCGCGATGTACCGCGGCGAAGAGAAGGGTATGACCGGCGGCAAAGTCACCGTTTTCGGCAATGTAGGTGAACTGACCGCTCAGTACATGGCAGGTGGCGAGATCCTGATCAAAGGGAACGCGGACAGACTCGCAGGCCTGAACATGAAAGGCGGCAAGATAACGATCGAAGGCGACGCACAGTGGCCGGGTGCTGACATGACCGGTGGCGAGATTACCGTGAAGGGCACGACCGAGATGATGCCGTCGTTCAGATTCGTCGAGACCGCAGCTGTGGATGGCGCAGAATACAAGAAATACCTCGGCGATCTCGCCATGGGCGAGCGGAAAGCAAAAGGAACACTGTACGTAAAGTAAACCGAAGCAAATCGAGGTGATTTTTCACCTCTCTTTTTCTTTATTTTTTGCTTGTTTTTTATGCCTCTCTGGCAGAGATCGCATTGAATTTCACTCTTGTTCCGTATTAAGGCGACTCCTAGCAACTCCTGAGATTTTGAACTTACCCGAAACGTTTAAATAACGCTTCCACTTCATAATAAATGATACGTATGAGAAGAATAGAAGGCCCTTTAGGTGGCGATTATTACTCATCTGCGTGCGCTGCAGATCATGATGGCGAAGCAACTCGAAGGTCGATTTCACCTTGGTATATCGGTTTACTGGTGCTTTTCGCGCTCTCTCTTGCTTCACCCGGTATTACTGTTTCCGTGACGGTACCGACGCCGGTAAACGGTCTGCGAAAGTTGGGAATATCAGGTCACGTTAGAGAATGACGGCTCCAATCCCGCGGGCAACATAACGCTGAACGTCACGATACCTACTGACTTCTCGTACGATGCAAACTCAACCAGCATCACCTATCCCAACGGCACCTCAAATTCGGAACCTGCCGTTAACGGCCGGCATCTGGAATGGAACCTGAGCGCGGTCATGATCGCCGGTGGCCAGAACGGTAGTTTGAATGCCTCTGAAAATATCACGCTCACCTTCAATCTGACCACCAATTGCCAAGCGCTCAGCGGGCAGCGTCTGCGAGCTAACATTACGTATGACGGTGGCACTCCTTACAGTAAATCCCGCTCGATTGTGGTAAACGAAGGGCACCTGAAGATCCTCAAGTTGCCAGCCGTGGTCGAGGCGCACCTCGGCGAGGTCGTCAACTGGACTATCACTATTGCGAATACCGGTGACGGGCCTGCGTACAATGTTGTGCTCAACGATACGCTCAGCTCAGGACTCGAGTTCCTGAGCATCGATTCGCCCGGCGGCGGGATGAACTGGAGCTACCCGCAGATCGATGCGGGCGATACCAAGACCGTCAATATTTCAGTACGCGTAATCGCCTGTGAGGGGCTCGATAATCATGTGGATGGCCGCTGGGGCTGCAGCGACGGCAGCTCATGCCAGGTACCGGAGCCCTACGCGGAGGGTTGTGTAGAATTCATCTATCGCGAGCCTGAGCTCGATTATGACCTCTCACCGGATCCGATTGTCGTACCGTATTGCGGTAACACAACCGTGAATATCACCTTTACCAATGCCGGCGAGGGAAATGCGACCAATGTCAGTCTTGCACTGATCGGGATGCCCCCGGAGTATGCGATCACCAACGTATCCGGCGCCACCTACGACCAGGGCAATACTTCCTTCGCCGTGGGGAGCGTTGCAAATAACTCTGTGCACACTGTGCTCTTTGATTTTGGACTACCCTACGGCACCTGCAATGCCTCCAGTGGTGTGATAGCGCTTATGCCGACCTACGAGGACGAGTGTAAGAACGTGTGGGCACCGCCGACGAAGCTCATCTCATACTCACTTGACTCGGCAACCGTCCCGGGCATCTCAGCGAGCAAAACCGGCATCGGTCAGCTGTATCTCGGTGAGACGGGCACCTATAATCTCTCGGTTACCTTCACGAACGGGAGCTGCCCTGATGCGAACGTCACCGTGGACATCACGGATACGTACCTGGCGAATTTCTCCGTGATCGATAATGCCAGCGGAACTGTGGATGGCAGCGCGCATACCATTACCTGGTCAAACCAGGTACTCGAAGACGGGGTGCCCTGGAATAAGACGATCCCGCTCCAAGCTTCGAATGATCCCTGTGACTGCGGTCACGTCTTCACCAACGCGCTGGCCGTGGAGCAGGTGACGGACTGCTGCGGCTGTAACCTCTCCGGGAGCGCTTCGGTCTCTATCCTCGTCGAATGTTACAACGGCACGATCTTCAGCTCTCATAAAATTGCAGTCCCTGATTCGCAGAAGAACTGCCGGAATATCACCTACACCACCCACTATAACTTCAGCACCGTGGGCGCGCTCACCTGGAGCGATATTAACTTCACCGAGCGTGGCGGGAACGGCCAGACCTTCCCCGGTGGCTCAACTACGGGCACCGCGAGCTTTACCGTGAACGACTCGTGCATTCAAAATTCGTCAATTACCATTGGTACGCCCATCAATCTCAGCTTTCTCTCGACCCCCTGTGGCAATCTCTCCGATGGCACTACCCTCGCCATCTCCTATACGCTTTATCAATGGGACACCGGGAGTTTCGTCGATTGGTCTGATCTTGATCTGACCGGCGCGCCCTCAGACTGTGGGGCCGATACCAGTTTCCACGAGGCGGTTGGCGTGACGGTGGGAAGATCAGATTTCTCGATCGGCATGACGTTCCCCAACAAGATGGAGTCCTGCGGCATCTATAATTTCACGCTCACGCTGAGCAAGAACGGCCCTTATAACGGCGACACGATGAATATTACCTACAACGATACGGACTTCAGATACATCGGACCGGCGAACATCACTGGGATCGTCAACGAATCGGGTACCTTGGTGCAGTCCTTTGAGCCGAATCGGACGGGGAACAATCTCACCTGGTATCTCGGGAACAACGTCAGCAGCGGCGGCACGATACGCTTCAAGGTAGAGAAGACTTGCGCGCAGAACAAAAGCGTCCGGGCGTTCCTTACTTACAGGGACAACTGCGGTAATCCGCTGAACGACAGCTTCACCGACGCGCCACTGCTGCTCGACAAGGGTGATATCGTCATCTTCAAGACGCCGGAGGTGGTGTATGCCATCGAGCGGAACGTGAGCTGGAAGATCTATGTGACGAACAAGGGAGACGGCACAGCCTACAATGTCTCGGTCGTCGATACACACACTCGATCCCGATATGGCCTATCTCAGCTCTTCGATCGATGGCAGTGCAGATCCCGGTAATACCTCGAATGTCTCCGTTGGCGGCCACGATATCATCACCTGGCAGCTCCACAATATGACTCCGAACCAGCAGCACATCATCGAGTTGAATGCGACCCTGATCGGCTGCGAAGATCGCACTAATAGCGTCATCGCAAGATGGGGCTGCGGCGGCGAGGAGTGCCAGAACGTGAGCGATACCTCGCAGGTCGCAATCCCCCGGACCTGGATCGCAGTGACGCGCCACGAAGCGGATCTGGTGGACGAATGCGGCGCGAATGCCAGTTTCTTCATCGAGGTGAAGAACCGTGGCAAGACCTATGCCTACAACATCAATGTCTCCGAGCTGCTGCCTGACGGGCTCCAATACGTGGCAGGTTCGGCAAACGTTACGGGCGCGATACCGTCGTCCGAGAACCTGAGCGGGAACCCCTTGGCCTGGTACTTTGACCAGTGGGCGCCCGGCACGGCCGTTACCATCACCTTTAACGCGACGGTCACCGGGCCCTGCGATTTCACCGGAGGTCCAGCGACGACCGGGGTGAATTACACAAAACTGTGCGGCGATTTCGGGATAGAGCGCAAGAACGATTTAACGGTCGATTTGGCGAATCCACAGTTGAGCATCACCAAGACGTCGGCCTTCACCATAGCGGATAACAGCAGCTACGTCAACTGGACGATTACGATAACGAGCGACGGCGATTACGAGGCGAAGAATATCACGCTTCAGGATGTGCTGCCGAGTAATACCGTCTATGATGCCGCAAACACAAGTCCTGCTGCTACTAGTGGAACGGGAACGGTAGGTGACCCGCTCGTCTGGAACCTTGGAAATATGAATATTGGAAACGTCACCACGATTAACGTATCTGCTCGGGTAACGGGCTGCACTAATGATACCGAGAACAATGCAACGATCTTCTGGGGCTGCTGTCCCCCCAAGGAGAGCGTATCCGCGCTCGCAGAGTTGCGCACGCAGCCGGTGTTGGTGCTCGATAAAGTCTCTGAACTCGATACCTGTAGTGGCAATATGACACTCACGATTGAGAACGAGGGCTCCACCGCTACAATTTTGAATATAACGGAATACTTACCGAACGGGTATGATTACGTTCCCACCTCAGCGACCATTTCGAGCGATAATGCAAGTCACACGATTACCAACCCCGAACCGGTCGTTATAGATCTCAATTACATCCTGTGGAACTCTACAAACGTTGAGGTCATCTATCCTAATGAACTCCTTACCATTAATTTGAGTGTAAATAACACGAAATGCAGCCAATCCTACTGCGAGAAGGTCTATCACACCAACGAGACGCTCGTGGTGAACTATACAGATTCGTGCTTGAATCCGCTTACTATAAACCAAACGTGGGACGTTGACCCGGTAATCATGGAGATACGCGTTCACAAGGAGCCGCCAACACAAGTCGTTGGCTTCGCGAGCTGGACGATCAATGTCAGCAGCTACAACGCAACGGCGTATAACGTCACGGTTGAGGACGTGCTCGGCACGGCATTCCATTCCATCGCCACCTATTACCTTAACGGGAGTCCAGACAACTCAGCGACGAACATCACTTTACCCAGCGGAAATAAAGAGATCCTATGGACGGGACAGAACATACCCCAAGGCACAGATACCTGGGTGCGACGGATCACGGCGCAGGTTAACGCCACCGGTACCGTGGAGAACAACGTAACGGTCACCGGCTACTGCACGTGTGGCTGTATATACAGCATGCACGGCGATTTGGTGTACGCTTCGCGGCTCAACTTCACCAAGGTGCCGAACGGGACGCTTACGATCGGCGAATATGCGAACTTCACGCTCACCGCAGAGTACTGGGGCGCCGAGAATTACAGCGCCGTGACGATCACTGACGTGCTCCCCGAGAACCTTGTCTATATCGATTCGAATATCACCGACGATGGCGGCATCTCCTACGATGCCAATCTCTCGATCAGCACCGCTACGAACATCACGTACCTCACGTGGGACGTGGGCAACTTCACGGGCCCCAAGATCTTCACCATCAACCTCACGACCATCGTTGCCAATATTGAGGGCAATCAGAACGGTAGCACCGTCTGGAACAATGCGTACTCGACCCATAAGAACGATTACAATGAGACCTTTTCTGCCTATGATAGCGCGTGGGTCGGCGTCATTGAACCGGATCTCATTATCGAAAAATCGACCAACAAGACGATTGTGGTAGCGGGCGATGTGGTCGAGTACACCGTTAAAGTCTATCATACCGCGCAAAGCACGCACGATGCCTATGATGTATGGATCAACGATACCGTTCCTGCTAAGCTGGATATCCTTTCCAATACCTCCTCTCCCACTGCAGATCTCTCGATCCAAGCCGGGCATAACTTCAGTTGGTTCTACGGGTACGTACCGCTCTCGTATAATGCATCCAATCCGGTCAATATAACCTATGCAGTACGTGTCAATGCGAGTGTGATCATCGGTGAGGAGCTGAGGAACAACGCAACGGTGACGTGGACGAGTGTCAATGAGACAACGGGCAACGAGAGTTTCGAGCGGTTCGGGAACTACACCGACCTGGACGATTACAACGATACCGCAGAGGCTCCGCTAACCGCGAACACCACGCGATCGATGGAGAAACTGCCGCAGGAGACGCGGTATCGCACGATCGGAGAGGGTGTGAACTTCACCATCAAGGTCTATCTACCGCTGACGAATGTTTTAGCGGTCTGGGTGAACGATACACTTTCCACCGGCATGATTTATGATAACACATCAGTCGCACTGACGGCGAACAACGACACGTTCCAGGAAATCATCAGCGAACCGAATAACGGCACGCAGCCAACGACGGTGAGCTGGTATCTCGGCACCGTGAACAACACCGACGGAACCGACATAACCTTAGACTTCACCGCGATTATCGCGGACGTTCCGAGCAACCAGAACGGGACGATCCTCAACAACAGCGCCATGGTCTCCTGGAAGTTCGCGAACGGGACCTCCGGGATGCTCAGTAACACCTCGGGCGACATAATCGTTCTCGAACCGGACCTCCAGGTTTCGAAGCGGTTCAACGTCTCCGTGATCGAAGCGGGTGACCTTATCAACTTCACCGTTGTCGTGAATCACACCGCTGCAAGTGCCTGGGATGCCTTCGATCTCTGGATCAATGATACCGCACCTGATAAGCTCGCGGATATCAGTTGTTCTTTCGTCCCAGCGCCAAATCAAACTGCGGACCATGCATGGTATTTCACGCGGCTTAATCTCTCGGATACTATTACAGTTACCTGCACAGCACGGATTAACGAGACGATTGAACTGAATGAGACGCTGGAAAACATTGTTAACCTCACCTGGACGAGCACGCCCGAAACGAATCCCTATGAAGACAACGAACGCTTTGGCAACCGGACTGACCTGGACGATTATAACCGAACGGATTCAGATACCGTCACGGCCAGCGATTTCATCTTGCTCGCGAAGACCGTGAACAAGCAGAATGCAACGATCGGCGAATATCTCACCTACACCATTACCGTCGGCTTACCAAAAGTGACGGTGAACAACGTCTCGCTAAACGATACGCTGCCCTCTGATTTGGCCTATGACCGGTTCATCTCACTGGATGCGGGCGGCAACAACGAGACGCTCGTGGAGACCGTTGCCGGGCAAAACATCTCCTGGTATCTCGGCGATGTGAACAACTCGGACGGGAGTAACATAACAATTGTGTTTAGAGCGGTGGTGCGCGACATCATGGCGAACCAGAACGGTCAGTACGTGGAGAACAACAGCGTCCAGTTCACAGGCTACGATGCTAACGACACGGAATACCGTGAAGAAGCCGCGTCTGATACCGTGCTCATTGTCGAGCCTGACCTGGCGATCGAGAAATCCGTGAATGCATCAGTCGTCGAAGCGGGTGATGTCGTTACCTACACGCTCAACGTCTCACATACCGTGCAAAGCGCTGCTGATGCGTTTGACGTGTGGGTGAACGATACGCTGCCTGAGCACCTTAATTTCCTCGCAGAGACCTCTACGGGTACGTTCAACCAAGCTGGAAAGAACTTGAGCTGGGTCTATTCGTACATCCCCTTATCGAATAATACCTTGAATCCCACTATTACGTACACTGCACGGGTGACGGGCGAAGTTATTGCTAATGAAAGCCTCCGAAACCTCGTTAACCTTACCTGGACGAGCGTAGACGAGACGATTGGGAACGAAAGCCACGAGCGATTCGGCAACGAGACACCACTTGATGACTATAATGCAGTAAATGCAACTACTTTAACCGGTGCGACCAACTGGAGCATCAATAAAACGGTAGATAAACCAAAAGCAACCATTGGCGAATATATCAATTATACGGTGCAGGTTGACTTGCCGAGAGTTCACGTCTTGAATTTGACGGTGGCGGATGTTCTTCAAAGGGGACTGATATATCATGATAATAGTTCTCCCGTGGACCCGGACAACTTCACGGTCTCGTCGCCAAACGACGGCTCGCAAGATGTCACGGTTACCTTCGAATATAACGACTTCAACAACTCTCTCGGTGACGATTTAACCATTACTATAACCGCTATCGTAGCAGACGTATATGGCAATCAAAATGGAACAGAACTAAACAATACGGTGAATGTTTCGTGGATTGATGCTGGAGACAGTGAATATCGCAACGGAACAAATGTTTCGAGTACCATAATCGAACCGGATTTAGAATTAAACAAAACGGCGAACGTAACGCATGTTGAAGCGGGCGATCTCATCGCCTTTAATATCACGGTCACGCACACACCGAGTAGCACGGCCGACGCGTACGACGTCTGGATAAATGACACGATCCCCGTTCGAACGGATTTGGTTGACACTGCTTCAAATCCCCCGGAAGATAACTTCAGCCAGGTCGGTAGAGATCTGAGTTGGTACTACGCTCATGTGCCCCCTGCTCAGATACTCAATATCACCTATACCGTTCGAGTAAACGAGAGTGTCAGTCCGCTCGATATCCTCACAAACAATGCCTCGCTCACATGGACGAGTGTCACTGCGACAATGGGGAATGAAAGCCAAGAACGATTCGGAGGACGGACCGTCTTGGATGAGTATAATGACTCCGACAGCCAGAACGTTACCGTTTGGGAAGCAGAACTATACAAGGAACCTGACTTTAATAGGAGCCATTGGATTAACGATTCCGTCTGGTATCGGATCTCTCTCGTACTGCCCTATGCGACGGTTTTGAATACAACGGTTAATGATACGTTACCGCAAGGCTTAATCTTTGATAACGCGAGCGTTGTTGTTGACCCGAACCACACGTATAACCTCTCATTCTCGGAACCGAACAACGGAACGCAACCGGTCAACATCACCTTCGATTTCGGCAATCTTTTAGGTGGAACGATTGTCAACGTCACCTTCACGGCGATCGTTGCTGATATCCCGGCCAATCAAAACGGTACGATACTGACGCAGAATTTCGCGCAGCTCTTTTGGAATGACAATGGAGGCGGGCTCCACAATGATTCGGACACCTCAGGAAACATAACCGTTATCAGGTTACCACGGATCAACCTGACGGACGGCGTGATCAAGATTGTCGAACCAGCGTATGTCATTCCCGGTGCCTTTGTTAACTATACCATATACATCATGAATGACGGATTCGCACCCGCGTACAATGTAACACTCTTCGATATGCTGCCAAACTATGTGAGCTATATTCCCAATACGACGATGGTGCATGGGGTGCCGGGGCCAAATCCCGATACTATCACGTTGTATCCGAATGGAACGACAAAGATCGCGTGGGCGAATGTGATTGACGTACTTAACGCAAGCGAGACTAAATGGGTGCGTTATGCGTGTTCAGTATCGTCAGCTACGCCGTTTGAGGAGGTATTGATAAATAACGCGACCGTAGAAAAGTTTGAGGATGAAGAGGGCAAGGAATATCCGGGCGCAAGCGATTCGGCAATTCTTACGGTTATCACTCCCGTCCCGGTGTTAAATGCCGTGGGGTTGATTATCCTGACCGGGTCCTTGATGGTTATCGCGATTGGTCGGATGCGAAAAGGGAGAAAGGAAGGAAGAAGGGAATTTGAGTGACTGTCTTCACACACGCACCGGATCCGTTATTCTTGTTACGTGAAGGTTACGTGAAGGTCAGCGCACGCGGCTGCCTGCCGGCACCTCTTTATCAGGGTGCAATAGAATCGGCTTCCCGGCGACATCCACCGCCAGGATCATCCCCTGACTCTCAACACCCCTGAGCTTCGCAGGCTTCAAATTAGCCAGAATGGGGACGAGTTTGCCGATTAAATCCTCCGGCGCGTACTCTTCCGCAATACCGGCGACAAGCTGTCGCGTCTCATCACCAACATCAACATCGAGTTTGATCAACTTTTTGCTGCCTTCTATCCGCTCTGCACTCACGATCTTCCCGATACGCACATCGAGTCGTGCAAACTCACTCATGTTTATTAGCTCGTTATCTGCCATGGTATCATCACTCTTTATCGCTAACTAAGAGAGCTTGAAGATCAATAAAGGTTATCCTTTTACGGTACGGTACGGTACGTAGATAACGCGTCCTGACGGCACTCAATCAATAAGGCTTTGATTGACGTATTACACGACGGTAGAGTATTACAAAGGTGGGTGAATCCAAAAACGGGTACGTGCGTGCGTCCGGTGGGTGGGACTCAGCTCAGTTTAGACACAACCGTACGCGCTACTTACATACTGCTCTGTATGCCGATCGCTTTTCGAATCACCTGTGCGATGGGTATCGAGCAGACCATATACCAGAGCACCCAGTACGGGAGGCCTAATGCAAACCGTGCCACAAGCTCCCGCTCGCCGAGCAGGGGGAACATCACCGTGCCCAGTTGGTTCACGCCTACGTAGCTCCAGATCCACATGAATATCGGGATCGTGATGATACCGATGTACGCCATGGGCTTCATCTGCTGCCGGAACATCTCGCCGGAAAATTGCGTTTGTTTCCGCATTATCTCTTCCTTCTTCTTATCCAGTTTCTTTATCAGAGTCTTGTTGTTCGCACGCTTCGCCTCCATCAGCTCTTTCTGCAGCTCGCGAATCTGCTTCTGGTACTGCTTCGACTTCTCCATTAGCTCCCAATTCGTCGTGTATTTCTGCACGACGGACGTGTAAATGCCGGTAACCACCGATAAGATGAGGATGGTGATCAAGAAATTCTCGAGACCTATGGCATTGGCGAGCGGATCGAGAACGACGCCCAACGCGCTGCCCAGTCCCTCACGGAGTCCTGGAATAATAACAATGCCAAACAGGATGAAAAAGCCCAAAGCCATGAGCATGGTTTCCAAAATCTTCTTCATCCTTTCCTTTTGCTGCTGCAGAACTCGCTCTTTGTTCACCATTTCGCGTACCTCTCTCGCCCTATAGGAACAACAGACATGGGGTAATATAAAGTTTCGCTGCTTTTGAGGGGTGTTTCCGTGATTATCCTACATACCTGCGTACCATCTCATCCAACACTGCTGAGGTGGTGGCGTGAAAAGCCAACGCCTCTTTCAGTCGTGCTGCTATTCTCAGCTTCGCATACTCGTCTGCTACGAATTCAGCATCACGATACGAGACCTCGTTGAGAATGAGCCCGAATGCGGGTGCGGGTTCAACTTGCTCCGTTATCCGCCGTTCCACGAGGTTCTCCACCCACTGCGTATCCTTCGTGCCACTGCCAACCAGTTTCAGCGCTGAGACGATCTTGCGCACCATTTTACGGAGAAAGCTGTTTGCTTCTATATCCAGGGCAATAAACGATCTGTTTCTGTCCGTCACGATCTCTAGCCGTTTTATCTCCCGGATCGGCGAGTAATACTGGGCTTCTTGCTCGTTCTGGCCCGGCGGCTGCGAGAAAATGGAGAAATCGTGCGTGCCGATAAACAGTTCCGCGGCCTCTTGCATACGCGCCACGTCCAGATTCTCATCGGGCTGCAGCCACAAGAAATAGCGGTATGCACGACTGATCGCATCCCGGCGCGCGTTAAACTCAGAAGCGGGTTTTGCAAGTGCGAATACCCATATATCGTCAGGAAGCAGGCTGTTTATCATCCGGGGAGTTACTTTGGGGTTCGCGGTGTCAAAGGAGACCACCTGAGAGAGCGCATGTGCGCCTTTATCAGTCCGACCCGCAGCGGCGTAATTCGATACTGCGCGATCTTCAACGATGTTGAGTCTCTGTAATGCCGTGAAGAGCTCCCCTTCTATCGTTGGGCCCGCGAACTGGGGCTGAACCTGAAAGCCGTGGTAGTTCGTGCCGAGGTAACCAAGTTTAAGCGCTATTCGTTCCATTTCCGTTCGTTCTATTCCTGTCTTCGTGAGACGGTATGTGGATAAGGGTAGGTTAGATAATGGGTTTAGTGTAGGTAGTATATCAAGATGTGTGGTGATGCAGAGTCCCGAAATTATTTCGTCAGGAAGCACCACTAAAGCTCATGGTGTACGCTACGCCGATTGAGTGGCTCGACTATGAGACGGGCTCCAGATGATCGCATCGCGTTCGATTCGAGGATGATACCTCGATAAGGAAGGCGCCTCTCGATCTGGCAGGTGAATTCGCTCGCACGCGCAAGGCAGACAACTGCGACGAGAGGATTCTCGGGATGTTCTTCGCGTGGCGGGGAACGAAAGTGAGGTACGTTTATGAATGTGAAAAGTCTTATGGATAGTAAGCGAAATAATAGTAGGACTCAACATCTTGATTGATGAGAGAAAGCCACATAAATGAAACTGCTTGCGCAGCTAATCGAAGAACGGAACTTCCATAACGCATGGGCTAAAGCAATCCGCTCGATCCTCCGTGAGGGACCGGATCTGGTCATCGGCGGTGGTGACGAGCGGAAACCGATAAAAGATGCGTGCATGCTGATCAGTATGACGGGAAACGCGATCAAGCAAATAGAAGCACACGAATTACACCCCCAGTATCCCTTCAGGCGAGTCGAGGAATACTGTAATGAGTTCACGAGACCATTCTTAGAGGAGTACCGGTCGAAGCCCGTAAAGGAGCGGTTCACGTATCTTTATTTCGAACGGTTGGCCCATTATGAAGCCCTTTCCGGTTTAAACAGTTCGGATCAGATAGCGTTATTGAAAGACGCGTTAGCTGACCAGATCAGGCAGCATATAACCTCAAATAGAGCCCAGGCAATTACCTGGTATGTGCCCGTTGATATAGGGCGGAGTTCACCGCCCTGCTTACAGCGGATACAAATTCGCTATATCCCTGTGGATATGGTGGATATTCATCTTACCTGGCGATCACGGGATCTGTTCACCGCGTGGCAATCGAATATCGTCTGCATTATCGAGATGCTTAACCGTGAAGTAATCAAGCCGAATAACTGCCAGATCGTACGAATAATCGATTACAGCGATTCATTGCACATTTATGCACGCGATATCGAAGATGCAAAGAAGGTCAACTTAGTACCGGTAAGCCCACAGGAACTGTAGCGCTGTTCTACAATTGCGCATGGTTTGACACGGAGTTGAAACCCGAAACAGTTAATGGAATAGAAAGGATTGAGTGGGCGGGGCTCTGATTTTGAGCGTACTTCGAGCTAAGCCGCTTTGTTCCTTCCCCCACCTAACCCCTCCAGCCTTTACTCGCTTTGGCGATCTTCAGAAGTTTTCTGAACGGTTCTCAAATAGCTTAATGTTGAGGTCGCACTTCAAGATCCTGCAGTGAGTGAGTAAAAGATGGCGCAATTAGCAAAGACGAATGGTACGGTAGCGGGAGCGAGCGAGAAGCGTAAAAAAGGGAACGTAGTGGCATCGTGGACGGGCGGCAAAGACGGGTGTTTCGCATGCTATAACGCACTGTTAGACGGTTTCAACGTCACGCATCTCTTGAATTTCAAAGATCTGAAGAAACACGCACCCCATAACCTGAACCACGACGTGCTCGCCGCGCAGTCAGAGGCGATGGGCGTTCCGATTATTCAGCGGGAATTTGTATCCTACGAAGCGGAATTTAAAAAGGTGATACGCACGTTAAACGAGAACGGTGCGGAGATAAAAGGCGCGATATTCGGGCATATCGGCATGCACGAGCACCTGGTGCAGCGAATCTGCAGCGATCTGGATATCGAGTCGATCATGCCGCTCTGGAACCGCGATTCCGAGCAACTCGTAACGGACTTCATCGCCGCAGGATTCGAGGCGATTGTGATCACGACGAAAGCTGATTTAATGGGTAAAGAGTGGCTCGGGCGGACGATAAACGAGGAATTTGTAGCACAGTTACGTACGTTCAACAGCGCGATTGATCCCTGTGGCGAGTTTGGCGAGTTCCATTCGCTTGTCATCGACGGCCCGCTGTTCAAGAATCGGATAGAGCTGGGCGAGAGCGAACCGATACTGGAGGATGGCTATTGGCGCCTAGATATTTTTGACTATACGCTTGGCGAGAAGAAAAGAGATACGCAGTGAAGTCCGCTTCTCAATCGTGAACAACCTTCACCCGCAGTTTCGCAAAGTCTTCTTTTATACTCACTTGGAACCCCATCCGCTCGAAGGTCTCTTCAAGAAGCGTTTTTACGAAGCCCTTGAGCACGTCAGAACCCATAATCAACGTGTAGTCGTTCTCTGACGCCTGGTTCACGGTAAAGTAATTGCACGCTTCCAGTCGCTTGAGCACATCCTCTACGCTGTATCCTTGTTGCCCGAACTGCTCGGCATGCGCTTCGTATATCGGCTTGTTCAATTCCCAGAACTGCTCTTTCGCGGGATGCGACTCAATAAACTTCAGGAAGAGGATCCAGTGATCGATATCGACGATGATATGCTCCCCCACGCGAAGCATCTCGGTATGCGTGTACATCTTGTCATCTTCAACGGACTCGATCAACACACGATATTTGCTGTAAAATCGCAACGCTTCGCGGATGAGTTCGCTCTGTGAAATCTTCAATTCATCCTGCAGTGTCTTAAACCGCGAAAACGTGTCTTCATCCAGAGCCACCGTGATTCTCTCGAGTGTCCCCATCTTATCTCATAAGAGATGTTCCTGTCAGAACATATAGTTCTTTTTGAGAAACTTTCTGCTAATTTCATATCGCTTCAGAAGACTTATTAAGAGCGCTTAAAAGTTCTCAAATACTCGTTTAAAGGCTCTTCTCAAAACAAAGTACCAACAAAAGGACGGATGTCGAGCAACTAGGAGAAGATCTATAACACATGGGGGATATACGGAACTTTCCGGTATGCTGCTATTGCGGTGCGTGTGCCGCGTTTATACCGGATTTTGAGAAGTATCAGGATGATGAAGTAGTGTTTGATAAGGGCTGTGGCGGAACGGCCGCAAAGGGCTTCTGTTTCAGTTTCTGTCCACGCGGATTCGCAGTGTGTCGGTTATGTGAGGAGGAGTGCCCGCGGTTGGAATACGGCGTCTGTGATTTCAGTCCCTGCGCCTCTTCGCCTGAAAAGCGGATTCTGGGTTACTATAAAGAGATACTGAGCGCACGAGCAACGGATAAGGGCATTAGAAGCGGTGGACAGGATGGTGGATTCACGACGGCGTTACTGTACCACGCGTTAGAGGCGGGCTTCATCGATGCCGCAGTCATTGCGACGCGGACAGAAGAGTGGAAAGCCGAGCCTTTTGTCGCTACCACAGCCGAGGAAGTGTTGCTCGGTCGTGGCTCAAAATACACCGCGTGCCCTATGGTCAAAGGCGTATGGGATGCAATTGACAGTGGTTACGAAACTATCGCCATGGTCGGCACGGGCTGTAATGTAGAGGCCGTGAGACGTTTGCAAGCGTTGCGAGACCCCGCTTTAGAGTTAGATCGGGTAAAACTACTGGTTGGCGTCTTTAGCTTCGAGGCGTTCTGGCATCGTAAGCTGGTCTCTTTTCTAGCAGAACGCAAAGGGATTGACATCAGGGATGTGGAGCGCTTTTACGTTTCGAATGGCAACATGTGCGTGATGACCAAGGACGGAGAGGTCCCTATCCCGCTTAAAGAGATAGAGCCCTGCAGGCGGGATACCTGCCTGATCTGCGAAGATGCTACCTCACAACTCGCGGATATATCTGTGGGCCACGTTGGCTCGCCTGACGGATGGACGACGATAATTATTCGAACAGAGGTAGGGGAGAAGCTCGTCAAGGCGGCTGAAGCGGCAGAGGTAATAGAAACGCAGAAGCTCGATGCGGACGCACTGGAAGAGCTCGAACGATTTGCGTTCAATAAGAAGCGGTGGAATTACGGCGCGATATTAGACCAAATGAAGATCTGTTCCGGGTGTTTCACGGTTCCTTATCCTTTTGCCATGCAATTAAGAGGAGGTATTTGAAATGCCAGATATCTATGCAAATGCGAGATCTACCACAGGAACATCTGTGAGAAGACGAGATGTGAACACACAGAGCGGCATGTGTCCGATCTGTGTGAAGGAGTGTACAGTGCTCTGCGAGATAGGGAAGTCAGCGTTTAGAGGTCGAGAAGTATTGTATCCTGAGCCCGAGCAGTTTGGCTGGAGTACAGCAGCGTCGAACAAGGATTATCGACTCGATTGGTCAGATTTTAATATTCTCTCGCGCCTACGAGGTGCGGAAGGGATAGAACCGGACCCGGATGTTGCCTTGTTCCATAATGTGGATATAGAATCGAAGATAGGTGGAATCCCGTTAAAAATGCCCCTGGCAAGCGGTGCCTTCGGCTCTACGGATGTGGGCATGAACAACTGGGATGCGCTTGCCATCGGTGCTGCGCTCTCGGGGATAATAATCATCATCGGAGAGAACGTCTGCGGCGTTGACAAGGATTCAATGTTTACAAACGGAAAAGTGACGAAATCGCCTGAGCTGGAACGGCGAGTTCGAGTCTTCCAGGAATACTGGGATGGCAAATACGGTGACATAGCGGTGCAGACGAATGTTGAAGACCAGCGATTCGGCGTCGATGAATATGCGATCTCGAAGCTTGATGTAAACATCATAGAGCGGAAGTGGGGCCAGGGCGCGAAGGCGATCGGCGGTGAAATACGCGTATCTTCGCTGGATCGTGCAGTAGAATTGAAGAAGCGAGGGTATTATGTGCTACCGGATCCTGAGAATGAAACGGTAAAAGAAGCGTTTAAAGATGGGCTCTTCAAGACCTTCGAGCGCCACAGCCGCGTGGGATTCCCGGAAGAAAATGGATTTATAGAGGATGTCGAATGGCTCCGGGATATCGGCACAAAGTATGTATCGATAAAGACAGGTGCGTATCGGCCCGTGGACGTAGCGTGGACAATGAAAGTAGCGTCCGAGGCGAAGGTGGATTACATAACGTTTGACGGTGCCGGCGGCGGGACGGGTATGAGCCCCGTGCCGATGATGAACGAAATGAGCACGCCCACGGTCTATTTAGAAGCCCAGATATTGCAGTGCGCTCAGATCCTGGAGCGTGCAGGGAAATACGTTCCTGATATGAGTATGGCCGGAGGGATCATTAACGAAACGCAGATGTTCAAGGCGATAGCACTGAGCAACTTTGATGGCTCGAAGCCCTACGTGAAATCAATCACCATGGCACGATCGCCGTTAACAGCAGCGATGAAAGCCTGTTATTTCTCCGATCTCGCAGCCAGGGGTAGATTACCGCGCGATTTTGCCAATAAATATGGAAACAGTCCAGATAAATTCTTTATCGCCGCTGATGAGCTCAAAACGAAATTCGGTGAGAATTTGGGAACGAAGATACCGTGGTCTGCTGTTGGTGTCTATACCTATCTCAGCGAACGGCTCGGTTTAGGATTGAAGCAGTTACTTGCAGGAACTCGAAAATTCAAGCTGGATTTGATAGACCGGACAGATCTTGCATCGCTCAGTGAGCTGGCGTCCGAAGTTACCGGTATACCCATGATGCATGAAGTAGAGCGGGAGTTGTTGGAAGGTATTTTGCTTGGTTGAGGTATTAGAAAGGGGAAAGAGAAATGGAGGTGAAAAACAAAAAAATGTTCTATCCAGAAAAATTCGTAGAGGAGCAGGTTAAGACCATACGCGAGCAGATTCGGTATGGAAAAGTAGTCGTAGCTGTTTCAGGTGGCGTGGAATCAAGTGTGTGTGCGGTTCTTTCGCATCGTGCGATTGGAGATCAATTGGTAGCAGTTCTTATCGATGATGGCCTGATGCGAAAAGGCGAGAGGGAGAACATCATGAACTTCTTCACGGACTGTGGTGTGAATATACGGCAGGTCGATGCCACTCGTGAATTTTTTGATGCGTGTAAGGGGGTTAACGAACCAGAAGAGCAGAGGAGAGTGTATCGAAATGCATTCTACGCGGTCCTTGGAAGGATCGTACAAGAAGAGAAAGCGCATTATTTAATTAAAGGAACAACAGCAGCAGATGTTGTTAAGACCGAAGATGGAATCGAGGTTCAGGACAACATTTTCGAGGAGGTTGGTCTTATCGATTCACGAAATAATGGCCTGACGGTTGTTGAGCCTCTGAGGGAGCTGTACAAACACGAGGTAAGTAGAGTTGCTAAGAGTTTAGGAGTGCCATCGGAACTCACCGATCGAGCGACCTTTCCTGTGGTCCTCGACCTGCTACGAGAAAACTTAGTGAAGTAACGCTTCTGCGTGTTGGATGAACGAGAAAGCAGCGCAATGAGGATATACTAGGATAGGGAACGCGCCAGTATTTCCTTGACTTATTAGCACAGAAGACCTATAAATGAATGGTGGATAAACAGGGATGATCGCAATAATAGACTACGGAATCGGCAACTTATTCAGCATATACAACGGGCTGAAGCGCGTGGATGATCATTCGAAGCTGGTTCCGACTGATGCGATTGCAGAGCTGAAAGAGGCAGACGGGATAGTTGTGCCGGGTGTCGGTGCATTTGATGACTGTGTCCGCAACTTTCGCCCATTTTCCGCGACACTCATCGAGCGTGTGGAGTCAGGCGTCCCGATCCTCGGGATATGCGTGGGGATGCAGCTCCTGTTTAATGAGAGCGAGGAGGGCTCTGAAACAGGGTTGGGCTTGATACCGGGCAACGTTGTCCGGTTACCTGAGGATGTAAGAGTGCCGCACATGGGCTGGAACAACCTGCAGCTCAAACGGCATTCGGAACTACTAGCAGGTATAACCGGGGACGATTATTTCTATTTCGTGCATTCGTATTACTGCGTGCCTCAAGATGCTGAACGTATTGTAGCATCGGTAGAATACGGCGGACAGTTAGCGGCTGTTGTTCAAAGAGAAAATCTCTACGGCGTTCAGTTCCATCCAGAGAAATCATCAAAGCGAGGATTGCACATTTTAAGTAATTTCGTAAGAATTTGTAAATGTTAAGCAACATCAAGGAGAAATAAATAAATGAACGCGTTTGAAAACATAATAGCACAATATTTGGAGGAAGAAGAATACTGGGTTAGGCAGTCTGTTAAAGTGGATATTTCAAAAGCGGACAAAAAGGAGATTGGCACACCATCTATGCCCAGACCAGAGATTGATCTTGTAGCATTAAAGGTCAAGGAAAACGAATTATTTTTGATTGAGGCTAAGTCTTTCCTTGATTCTCCGGGTGTTAAATTTTCTGGTGTTTCCGGTGAGGATGATAAAGACGCAAAGCATTACAAATTATTCACTAATAACAAGTATAGAAATATTGTGACTAAGAGACTACGTGAAGAATATTTAAAGAAAGGCCTCATAAATGAAGAGACAAAAATAAATTATGCACTGGCCGCAGGTAATATTCACTTAAATGATGAAGCAAAGATAATAAACTATTTCTCGGAAAAAGGATGGAAATTGGTTTCTCCAAACGAGATTAAAAATAAGATAAAAGAGTTATCGAGGAAAGGATGGGAAGATAATATGGTTACAATAACTGCAAAGTTAATAACGAAGTGAATAATAATGTCACCTAACAGCGTGTTTGAGGGTCGCTTAGCGATTGGCACTTCGCAAACACGCAGATTGTTAAATTAGGTTGGGAGATATGAACACAAATGTTAACAAAACGAATCATCCCCTGTTTGGACTGCGACTTGAACGTTGCTGAGGGGCGGGTAGTCAAGGGAATAGAATTCAAACAGATAACGTACGCTGGCATTCCCTGGGAGCTTGCGGCTGTATACGACGAACAAGGTGCGGATGAACTCGTCTTTCTGGATATCACGGCATCGCACGAACGCCGGGAGACGATGGCACACGTGATCGAGAAGACAGCCAGTAATGTTTTCATACCGCTTACCATCGGTGGTGGGATCCGCAGTGTCGAGGATGCACGACGGATGTTCAATGCGGGTGCAGACAAAGTATCGATAAACACCGCGGCATTGCAGAATCACGAACTGGTGAACGAGATCGCCCGCATGTTCGGGAGTCAGGCGTGCGTCGTGGCGATCGACGCCAAACGGCGATACGTTCTTACCGAAGAGGCAGCGAACAAAGCCGCAGATGAGGGAAGAGAACTCATCGACACAAAAGAAGGGAAATGCTGGTTCGAGTGCTCGTTTTTCGGCGGGCGAACCTTCACCGGAGTTGATGCGTTGCAATGGGCCCAAGAAGTAGCAGAGCGCGGAGCAGGTGAGATACTGCTCACGAGCATGGACCGGGACGGCACGAAAGACGGGTTCGACCTCGAGTTAACGCAAGCGGTCTGTGACCGCGTGAATATTCCGATGATCGCTTCCGGCGGGTGCGGGTTCCCGATGCACATACAAGAGGTGTTTGAGGCAACAGACGCGTCGGCGGCGCTCGCTGCGTCGATATTCCACTATAAGGAATATACCGTGGAGGAGGTAAAGCGGTATTTGCGGGAGCAGGGGGTTCACGTGCGGTTGTAAGACGAGCTAGTTAGAGAACACTTGAAGGTGATTTTAAGACTAACAAATACTTTTAATATATCTTTAAACATTATATTAGATATGAAAATGAATAAAGAAGAATACAAAACTATTCGCGAAGAAATGCTTATGAGATTCAAATGGACTTTTCAACTTAAAATATGGGCTATTATTGTAACCGGTGTCCTACTTTCTTGGATAGCTACGCAAAGATCGGGGACGTCATCCTTAAAGGAGTTAAATCCTTATCTTTTTATCGCAGTAGGATTAGGAATAGTGGGTTACATATTTTATGTTTATCATGATCTCCTAGAAGGAATTTACAACCAGGGGTTTATTTAGCAATTTTTCATGAGAGCAACGCAGAAGATTTTAAATTTCATCTTTTAAGCCGCTGACGAGAGAAAAAAGGAGGCTTATTATATTATATCTCTTCTCCCATCGTTTCAATACAACGCTATCGCAGGGATCCTGTTGTTATATCGCTTCCCGTTAGCGTCAACGAACTCCGTGCAGGTTATCCACCCTTTCGGCGTTAATAGTTCAGATTTGTGGTGAATCCGCGGATAAGAGCCGGTGCGGATAGTGTAGTTGTAGGTTTCATTTGCCAGCAGTGTAAACGGTTCGTTGAACGTGATGTTGTGCCAATCGCCCCGGTAGCCGTTCCACGTTGCCGTGACATTCCAACCGGAATTGTTCCAGAGCTTTACGTATTCCGTATGTCCTCCTGTTCCCGAAGAGGGATAGGTGTACAACGTGCTCACGTTGATAGTTTGTAAAGGCGTTATTGATCCATTGTGCGTGCCGGGAATACTTGGATACGTGCCTTCTCCGGTATTGAAGCCTGGCAGTTCTACCGGCTGTAACACGACAAGAAGAGGATCACCGACATAGAGCCTCACAGTGACTGTTTTGTTAGCCACATCACGGGAGAACGCTGGCTCACCAGGCGGTTTCACGGTAGGAAGCGCAGTAACGTCAGCAACCTCTGGTAAGAACCCCATGCCCGCTTTGAAGACCTTGCAGGTTCCGATATCCATGGTACCGACGTTGATCGTTATATCGGTGTATGCATCATCCGCAGAATTCGCTGGCGTACTGTCCAGCACGTTTACCGTAATGGCTATTACGTTGCTTAAATCCGTCCCCGGTGGTAGTTCAGGCTCCAAATCGCCGGGACTGGCAGGCTCGATATCAACCGTTACGCCGACATCCGCATACGTATACGGCAATACCAAAGGTTGGTAATCGCCGCTGTCCCAAATTCTTCCAGAGCAGGTGTACGGAACAAGGGTATCACCGAGTAGATCATCGTCCTGATCTTCACCAGTGTAATCGCTCCAGTAATTACCGCCAAGGTACGGACCACCCAGGATGTTTGTCCCTGCTCTTGGTGTGATGTTCCAACGGTTCGTGCTGAAGTCTCTCGCGTTCCTCGTATTGTCAAAGTAGTTGTTGTAGATGGTGTTGTCGCTGGCAGAAGAGAGATAAATACCATAATAGAAATTATTCGAGATCCTGTTGCTCATGATCATACTACTCTCGACATAATCGAGATAGATGCCATACCCCGTGGTATACCCTCTGTTCGAGTGCACCGTGTTACCTGCGATGCTATTGTTATGGGATAATTTATTCCAGGAACCGCTTATCCAAATGCCATAGCCGTTCGAAGCCACGGTGTTGGCGGTAACCTGATTATTGCTGGACTCCCCCAGGTATATGCCGCCGTGTTCGTTGTTCAAGAATGTATTGTTAGTTAACCTTATATTCGTTGAGTTAATAACTACAATACCTAAGAAGTTATTTGTTATTATTATATCCTTGGCAGTAATATTATTGCATGACAGAAGCGCGACATACCCGGCATTTTTATCTATTATGATGTCAGATTTTCCCATTAAATGATACATAGGTCTGCTATTAATGGTGTTTGAGGTATCTATATCTTGATAAAAGTCAGAATCAGGAGAACCCGCTATACCGAAATTGTAGGTATTTTCTTGGAGTTTATTATCATGCAGCTTATTGTTGCTGGATGAATCTAGATAGGCCCCATAGCCCTTATTTGAGGAGATGGTGTTGTTCGTAAGGTTGTTACTCCAAGACTCTTCAAGGTTGATGCCCGTACCAGTATTGTTTGCCAACAGGTTTCCCGTAATATTCAGCCCGGAAGATGATCGTAAGAGAATACCGTGGTTCTTATTGTCCGTTATGCGGTTATCGTAAATCGTCGCATTTGAGAATGATGCTGCTTCAATACCGCAGGAGTATCCCGTCGCCGTATTGTTCTGTATCGTGTTGTTGGCTACGGTTGCATTTGCTCCGGACTTCAGATAAATGCCGTGCCCGTAAGTGCCGCCAGCTCCGTTATCGCTGATAACATTATCAGAAATGGTTAAATTGAACGTCTGTTCTGAAACGAGGCCGTGCTGATTATTCGACGTGATCGTGTTATCAGTGATAATACTATTGTTGGATGACCGGAGCAAAACCCCGTCACCCGTGCCATCGTCACCATAATCGCCGCCGCCAGTACCGCCAGTTATACCCGAAATGGTACTGTTACATACGGTGGTGTTTGGTGACAAATGCAGATACACCCCGATGCCCTTGCCGCCATTCCCATCAGTGCTGAGCCAATCGTCTAAACTGCCACCAACACCACCGGAAACGGTTGAAATCGTGTTGATTGAGAGCAAGTTATTGACCCCTTTATACACGTGGATCCCAGTGCCAAGCCCGCCCGTTCTCGTTAAATTAAAAAGCGATTCGTTGCCCGGCGCACCGGTTATGTGGGCTATGATCGTCTCATTTACACGGTTGTTATCTGATGCCACATAGATCCCCGTAGATCCATTTATCACCGTAAACCCGCTGATAACGCAGTCATCGGCTATGACCCGGATGACCTCGCCGCTTCCGTTGCCCTCGATGATCGTCGTGTGTTTGTTCTCGCCAATGAGCGCTAAGGGTTTATTCACGACCACGTGTTCTCTGTACGTCCCGTTATGTACATAAATAGTATCGCCAAGCTGCGCGGCATTCACCGCCTCCTGGATAGACGAGTAGGAGCTGGTATTGTGCACGGGAGCATCGCCGGTAAAAGCAAGCGTCGAGAATAGACCCGTAACATCGAGTGTCCCACCGGAAGCTCCGCCATAGGTCTCCACAAGCGAGATCGTACTACCCAGTGAGGTTACGTAATCACGAACCCATTGCGGTACCTTGCCATCAAAGGCAAAGACGATCTCAACGGTAGAACCATATGCAGCCTGGCATGCAGTGATTATGTTACTTATTTCCTGCTTAAGCTCGTTCTGTTTCTGCGTGGATGCATAAGCGCTCCAATCATTGATATCAAACGGCACAACAACCTTGTAGCTCGAATCAGGATTCTGTATGATTATAATGATGGCTGCTATGCCGCCAATACTCGTTTTTATCTCGACTATCGTCTGTCCTTCATCTTTGTACTGCGACGCGATCTCCGCTGCGAATACCGCTTCTGACTCGCCATTAGCAATTTGATCGGTTAACTCGTCCGAGCCCGGAATCCCTTCGATATTATTGAGATCGCCCAACAACTCGGCGGCATCGTCGCCCGTATTGACTCCAAGATCGTCGTAGCTGCCCGGATAAACGTTATGATTCTTGCCGAGGCCTTTTACCGTCGTTACATAGTCCTCTGCTGCCTGGGTGGGCAGTCCTTTCAACTCTGCGAGGAGTCCTTCAATACCCCACGAATAAACGTTAAAAATATTGTTAATCATCTTGCCCGTAAGGCCGCAGAAGGGGATTACTTCCATAACGCCCCGTATTAAGTTCATTCCATTATTTCCGGTAGCGACTTGATAGAGATAATAGGGCGTGTCTCTGATGAGCGTCAGAAATGGAACGAAATTTGATAAGAATGCTCCTAAGAGCCGTGATTGTTCGCTAACAGAATCGTCATAGGCGTCACTCCACGCCCCGTAGGCAAACCCTTTCCAAAAGGCGTCCCAATCTATGTCCCAGAAATCAGCCCAGGCGGAATCTGTTGGCATTCCCCCCGAATGGCCCGTGATGAGAAAGCCCGATGCGCCGGTCTCGGGATCGGTCACCATATACGCAATGCCGGTCCACCCGTTTATCTGCATCTCTCGTTTCGGAATGATCACAATTTTGTCCTGGTTTACCGCGTCCTCAATCCAGTCCCAGACGTACGAAGGGATCATATACAGTTCTGAGCGCCGCGCAGCCAGGTTATACTGGGAGATTAAGTAAACGGGTATTGCTTGCCGGTTAGCCTCCTGCAGGACTTTGACGGTGGAGACGGAATCGATGCCATAGAGATGTTCAAATATACTGTGCTCTGCTCCTGAGGCCGCCATGCCGGTACCAAGCATGAAAGCGCGTGTGTCATTAACCGCACCCACGGCGCCTAACGTATGCCTGCTGATGTCCATCACCATCCCGCCCTCATCCACCGAGCACAGGCCGAAGACGCAGGCTACTTGCAAGTCCAGCGCCGTTCTGCCATAGGCCGGCGACGAGCGGTAGCTTCTCACATCGAAGGCCGCAGCATAAATCTCCTCAAAATAATCACTTTCAAAGAACCAGCACATCCCGATAAGGTGCAACTGTCGCAGGACATTGTCGGCAAACGTTTCGTTCGCCGCGAAGTCACATTCGTTTATCTCGCTCTCGACCTGTGGAAGGGATACTGTACCCACATTGAAGAGCAGGGCATATAAGGCGCCGACGGTAAACGTATCGTTCACTGTTCGGGGCGTGGCATTCAGTGGCTGATAGAATTCGAGGGTAAGATCTGCAAAGCTGCCCAACGCTCGCGCCGAGCCATTGGCCACGGGCTCGCCATCGATGAGCAACACCGGCTGCATATCCGCCCAATCGGCCGCATTTTTCCAGCCCCACTGCTTCAGTATCGTACGATCATATTCGGTAGCGGGATTGAACTTGAGCATGACCTTCTTACTCGCAATCTCGGGTGCGTAGAGTGTATAATTGACGAAACCTTTGAGTTCTATCCGGTGATAGTAATCCTGCGGTATCTCTGCAGAGACATTCAAAATGGAAACGACTTCGTAAGGAAGTACGGTTGGCAACGAATCGGAATACTCTTCTGTGAGATTCCAATAGCCAAAGAGCTGCCGCAACGTGAGATTCCGTAACTCAGGGTCAGCCATAATAGACGCAATCGTGTCATTTACCTGCGCTTCAAAACTCGCAGTAATAAAGGTCTCGTTCACCCCCGTTACCCACCCGTGCGGCTCATCGTACGTTGCTGTTGCTAACATCTCGGTCAGAATAGCGGATACTTCAGTCGCATTGTACGTTAAATTCACGCCGGGCACGTATTCGTAGGTTTTATAGCTCGGATCCACGGGCACCCACGTCTCCGAGCCATTCTGCGTTACGTACGCTTCAACCCACATGTGCTCGAGCCGTATCCCGAACTTATCTTCTGTAAGATTGTAGACGGTGGCCCCTGGAATACCAGTCTCATAGATGAGTCTCGAAACGTAGCGAGTGTCCTTAACACGCAGCCAGTTGGCGGCGTCTTCTTCAGAAACGTCAATCGTGCCGTACACATATCGGGCAGGTATTCCGGATTCGCGCAGTAACGCAACCAGGAGATTCGCCTGGTCGAACGAATTCCCTGCATGTTGCTGTAACGTCCAATCAGAGCCAGCCATCAACCCAAAATAAGGCTCATAATCGGTAGTATTCCGCACGTAGTAGTAGATTTGGACCGGGTCATAATTCAGGTCTGCAGCCAGTTCTTTAATCGCGCTCGAGGCATTACCCGCCAGATAATCAGATGGGTCTTGAGACGCGCCCAGGGCAGCATCAAGAGTCCCAACTACTTGTTCTTTATCTCGCAAGAGCCGGGGCTCCGGAGCCGTCGAATAGGAGGAGTCCTGAATCAAACCACTTAACGAGCGCTCTTCCGGGGAGCATGCAACTCCTTCAAGCACTGTCTTCAGATCTTCCAGTTCTGTTGTGCTGAGCGCGTTCGTTCTTGTCTCCGGGGGTTGGTGTGGTTCGATTGCCTGGAGTAAAACGGACGAACTCGACTCGAAATCCTCAACGCGTTTAAGGTGTTTAGTTAGAATATCTTCAGAGAGCTCGCCTTCAGACACCAGTTCTTCAAATAATCTCGTGGTAGTGTCTAATGCGTGCCTCACATTGGCATGATTTTTCCGTACAGCGTCTGTAGCCTTTGTATATTTTACGATTAAATCCTCGGATACCGCGCCATCTTCCAAATCCTTTTCCAATTCTAAAGTGATACGGTAGAGAGTCGCTATAGATGCATCTAATTCCTTTACTGCCTCATACGGTGAAAGTACCTGTAACTCTGCCAGTTCACCTCCGTTACTGTTTTCACTGGTATATACAAGTGAATTCGACATCTTAGTAGAAACTTCATATTTTGAATCATCAATCGCAACACAAGGCATCACACAACTCCCAATTATCACCACGATAATTGCAAGTGTCATTAGTTTCAAAATCTTACTCATCTGGGTATCAGCCTCCCTTTAAATTCCGTGTAAACTATACGCATAATCGCAATCAACGCTAAACATTCACCCTTTTCGCCTCCAATTTACATTCATTTGAACAAAGGAGATGCATTACTAGCACGTATAAACTTTTCGTTTTTGCCCGTGGTTTCAGGTATAAAAGTCCTGTTTCCACTAGGAGGTAAAACCTTCCAGCATCCAAGTTTTAAACGAGAGAAGATGGCAGGCAGCCCTGCTATCAAAAAGGCACGGATAGCAAGAAGTTCTTTCGACCTGCAACCATACTTTAGCCAATACGCATACCCCAAAAACCGTCAACTGCTCAATAAGAAAAGTTATCTTTTAACCTTGTGGATTACTCTATCCCCACCTCAACCATGCCCTTATATACCTCTTCCGCAGGACCCTGGAGGTACGCGCCTTCCTCCTTTACCTCGACGATCAGATCCCCACCGAGCGTATGCACGATAACGGGCTCGTTCAGGTGAACATCCCCCAGCTTATTAAGCGCCAGAACGGAAGCTGTTGAGCCGGTTCCACAGGATAACGTCTCCCCAACGCCGCGTTCATAGGTTCTTACGTAAATCTCTTGTACTTTGCTCTCGTGGGGTCCATCATGTTTAACGAAATCAACATTCGTCCGGTTCGGAAACGCCTCGTGCGATTCGATGGCCTTTCCTATCTTATCCACGTCGAATCCTTCAAACGAATCGAGAATAACCACAGCGTGCGGATTTCCGAGACTCAACGTCGTTAGCTTGATCTCACCGATTTCCTCGTTTACCAAAAACGGCTCGTCTATCTTGTCAAAGACGGGCTTTCCCATGAACACGCTCGTCGAGGTAACGACGCCGTCTCCATCAATTTCTACTTCGGGTACGATCGTTCCTGCCAGCGTTTCCACTTTTATTTCCCGTTTTCGCACTATACCGTGCTCGTACACGTATTTGGCGAAGCACCGCATGCCGTTGCCGCACATTTCCGCTTCCGAGCCATCGGGATTGAAGATGCGCATCCGCACGTCATACTCTTCCGAAGAGGAGTTACAAATGTACAGAACGCCGTCAGCACCGACCGAGAAGTTTCTTTGACAGAGTGATTGAGCGATTGCTGCTTTCTTCTCGTCAGGTATTCCACCGTCACGGTCGTCGATCAGAATGAAATCGTTACCGCAGCCGTGCATCTTGGTGAAGTTTATTTTCATTGTTTCCTCTTTTCGTTTCTACAAGTTCAACCCTTTTATCCGTTCGCACGCTTCCGTTAACCGCTTACCGCTCGTACAGAACGTAATCCGGACAAACCCCTCGCCGTACGTTCCGAAGCCTACTCCAGGCGTCACGACAACGCCTGTTTGCTCTAGTAGATGCATCGAGAACTCGATAGACGCTGAAGTAGAAGGATGAAAAGTGCGGGGAACCTTAACCCAGAGATAGAAGGTGGCTTTTGGCTCGTTCACCTCGAATCCCGCAGATCGCAATCCCGCAACTAAAATATCCCTTCGTTCCCGATAAATTGCGACGTTCTGCTTTGCACAGTCCTGGGGGCCCGTCAATGCCGCTATGCCCGCTTCTTGTACCGCCTGGAACGCGCCTGAATCTATGTTGCTCTTCACACTTCCGATACCCTGTAAGATCTCCGCATTGCCGATGGCAAAGCCGATGCGCCAGCCGGTCATATTGTACGTCTTGGAAAGCGAATTGAATTCAATTCCCACGTCTTTTGCACCGTTGACTGCCATGAAACTCGGCGATTCGTAGCCGTCAAATACAAGCTCTGAATACGGGTTATCGTGGAGAATGATGAGATCGTTGTCGTGCGCGAAATCGATTACCTCCTTAAAGAACGATTCGTCCACGGTCGCTCCCGTGGGATTGTTGGGGTAACTCAAGAACATGAGCTTTGCTCGCTTCGCCACGTCTGTATCGATCGTTTCCAGATCAGGCTTAAAGTCGTGCTCTTCGGTTAATGGAACTGCATGCGGTACCGCATTCGCCAAGACCGTGGCATTGTGATAGACCGGATATGCCGGGTCCGGGACAAGCGCTGTATCGCCTGGATTTAAAAACGCGAACGCCGAATGCGCCAGCCCTTCTTTTGAGCCGATCAACGTCAGTACCTCGTCTTCTGGATTGACCGTAACGTGTTTGGTCTTTTTATACCATGCAGCCACCGCCTCACGGAACGAGAGCATGCCTTCATACGTAGGATAACGATGATTGTCCGGGTTCTGAGCAGCTTTGTACAATGCTTCAACGATATGCGGCGGTGTCGGCAAATCGGGATCGCCGATGCCCAAGTCGATTATATCCACACCCTTCTTTCGTGCCGCATCCTTCTTCCGATCTATTTCCGCAAACAGATACGGCGGAAGTGACCGTAGCCCCTGTGCGTACCGTTCAGTTATCCCAGTTAACATGGCTCTATCGTTGCTGGCGGCTTCGAGGAAATCGCATAGGTCACCCAGGTCACGCCCTTCACCTCGTTTGTTATTCGTTTACTCATCGTCTCCAGCAGGTCATACGGGAGTTTTACGAAATCCGCGGTCATCGCCTCCTTCGACTCGACCACGCGTATCGTAACGATTCGGCCTACTTTTCGCGCATCGCCCAGAACACCCGTGGCGACATCGTCACCCACTGTGGCAAACGCTTGCCAGACTTTCTCGTACCAGCCGCTCTTCTCCAACTCCTCCTCCACAATATTGGATGCTTCACGGCATATCCGCAGTTTCTCTTCCGTAACTTCGCCCATTATGCGCGCCGCGAGACCGGGCCCGGGAAACGGATGCTGGTCGAGGATCTGCGACGGCATGCCGAGTTCCTTCGCCACCTCCCGCACCTCGTCTTTATACAGATCCTTGATGGGCTCGATCAGCGTGAGTCCAAGTTTCTCGGGCAGCGCACCGACATTGTGATGCGATTTTATGCGTGATGACTTCTGTGAACTCGCCAGCGCACTCTCGATTCTATCAGGATAGATCGTGCCCTGCGCGAGGAAGTCCACGTCACCCAGCTTCTTCGCCTCCTCTTCAAAAATGGTTATGAACAGCTCGCCGATTACCTTCCTCTTGGCTTCGGAATCCGTAACGCCTCGTAAACGCTCCAGAAATCGCCCCTTCGCATCCACCACCACCAGTCGCATCTTGAAGTTCTTTTCGAATAGCTCGATGACCTCCTCCTTTTCGCCTTCTCGCAATAGTCCATTGTCAACGAAGATGCACGTGAGCCGATCACCGATGGCGTTATGGACGAGCACGGCGGTAGTAGAAGAGTCAATGCCACCACTGAGTCCGCAGATCACTTTTCCCTCGTTACCAACCGCTTCTCTTATCCCCTTTATCGTATCGTCAATGAACGATTCCATCGTCCAATTTCGTTCGCAGCCACAGATCGTGTACAAGAAATTCCAGAGGATCTTATCTCCCATCTCCGTATGATATACTTCTGGATGGAACTGCACGCCATAGATATGCTCTCTTACGTGAAATGCGGCGACCGGGGAATTTGCCGCAGAGCCTAAAACCTCCGCGCCATCGAACCACTTTATCACATCTCCGTGCGACATCCATACGTTTATCTTTCCGTTTTCACGGACCCCTTCAAAAAGCTCTGAATCGTTAAAGGCAAATACTGTTCGCCCGAATTCGCCCTTTACCCCGGTTGTCACCTCACCGCCCAGGACATCCGCAATGAGCTGTGCGCCATAACAAATGCCGAGAATGGGTACGTTCAAATCAACAATCCCAGGACTGCAGTGCGGACTTCCTGGCTCGTGCACGCTAAACGGACTGCCGGAAAGGATAATCCCTCGAATCTTACTGTCCTCTCTCGCTCGTTCTGTTCCTTGCCTCAGCTCTTCAAAGGGCGTATCAAACGGAAGAAGCTCGGTATAGACGCCTAATTCTCTGCACCGCCGCACGATAAGGTGGCTGTACTGACCGCCGAAATCCAGGATCACCACGCGGTCTTTTTCCTTTTCTGTATCTGCTTCTCTCTGTGCCATTATCTCGTGCTTTTTCGATTCCCTATTCCCGCTCGCGGTGTTCGTTTAATACTCGCAACCGCAACTTTGCTAAATCCTCTTTTATCCCCACCTCGAAGCCCATTCCAGTCAGTGTCTCTTCGAGAAGCGCTTTAACGAATGTCTTGAGCACGTCAGAACTTAACACCAAGGTAAACTCGTTCTTGGAGACCTGCGTTACGGTGAAGAAATTGCATGCTTCGAGTCGTTTGAGCACTGATTCTACGCGATAATATTTGTGTTTGAACTGCTCTGAATGTGCCTCACAGATCGCCTTATTCAATTCCCAGAACTTCTCTTTCTCTGGATGCGAGTCGATAAACTTCAAGAAGAGAAGCCAGTGATCGATATCCATGATGACGTGCTCGCCCAGCTTGAGCATCTCGGCATGGGTATACACCTTCCGGTCTTCAATGGATTCAAAGAGCGTTCGATGTTTGCTATAAAACTTCAACGCTTCTCGCACGAGTTCGCTCTGAGATATCCCTAGCTCCTCCTGCATCTTCTTGAACATCTTAAAGGTCTCCTGATCCATCGCTACCGTAATCCTTTCTGGTGCTGGCATTTTATTACTAATAGTTATCGCATGTGTATATTTAAAGGTTAACCCTCTGTTAAGTAAACCAAAAAAGGTTACACATCGATGTATTCGTTTTTATGAGTCCTCTTTTCTTTCTTTTTCTGTAAAGGAGGATTA
>JAFGHB010000007.1 GCA_016930255.1 Methanomicrobia archaeon
ATATAACTATAACCGCTTATACCACTTCACGATCCTGAAGATAACGAAAGCGATGATCAGCGTTACTGCCACACCCACAAGTTTCGTTGTAACTGGTGTTTTCCCGCCGCGTGCTGCCGATTCTCCGACCGGTGCTTCTCCTTGTGCTCCGTCCACCGAAACGTTCCAATCATGCAGGAAAACGTCCGTGAAAAACGATGCGATATTTTCGTTCGCCACTATGACGCCTGCTTCACGGTTATGAGCGGAATTGGGGTTCCAGTTCAGGGATGCGATGACGACGATCTCGCCATCCACGATCAATCCTTTCGTATGGATTTTAGCCAGGCCCAAAGCGTCTAAATCCGCCAATTCCGCGTATAAGGTCAGATTCTCTTCGCTCGCTATCCGCTCCAGCCATGCGACTACTTCGTCATTGTCATTTGACCCTTCGACGCTATAATCCTTGGAATCCAGCAGCACTTTCACGTCGCAGCCCCGTCGTGCGGCTTCTATCAGCGCGGCAATGAAGGTGTTATCTCCTTCATCCCAAAATCTCCCGGCTGAGAACTGCTGCACATAAACGCTCGCCTGTGCATTCTGTATCGCACCTAATATCGTCGCGTTACTCAGTGCGGTATCAGGCGCTAAAACCGGGATTACCGTGAAATCACACGTGACGGTTCGTGGCTCGAAAGCGGGTATATATGAGCCCTGGGGTATCGTCCTGGTAATGGTTTCTTTATCTGTTTCTGCACCGCCCACCTCTGATACGAATTCTTTACCGCGGTAGAAATCCTCGATGAAGACGTCTGTGAAGTACTTTGCCATGTCTTCGTCCCTCAGCACGATCCCCCAGCCACGGTTTCCAAAGGAGTTGTTCGTGGGTGTGCCGGTCGTTTTCCAGTTCTCCGTCATTACGACGAGTGCTCGGTTGTCAATAACGGCGTATTTGGCATGATTGAGGTACGGATCACGGGAATAACGAACGTCACCGCCGTTTTTCGCTATCGTTTCCGCAATGTACCGCTCTTCACCGGTGATACCGCCAACGGGGCTACTTTCGAGCAGCAGCTGCACGTTCACGCCCCGGTTTAAGGCAGCGATAATACTGTCCGTAAGGTAAGGATTGTCGAACTCGTAGAGGTTGATGTATAACGAGGAAGACGCGCTCTCTAGTTCGGCCTGCACCACGGAGAAGCTGCAATCCGGTGAGACAAACGCGGTAGCACTGTCAGAGCCAGAGCATGCGAATTTCACGGGTGCGTGATAGGAAGCGCCAAGAGGGAGCGTAAGCCAGTCTCCGTACCGATTCGTGTCCTGAGCCCCTTTTCGTACGAAGATCATTCCCTCGCGCGGCTTCTCTAACGGCTCCGCGCGCCACCCCGCACCGTCGTACACGGCTTCGCCGAATAACACGACATCCACTTCTCTGCCGCTTTCATCCCGGAGGATGACTTCGTCACCGGTATTGCGCAACGCGAAGGTTCTTCCCGTGGTTTGCAGTCGTGGCACCGAGGAATCGGAGTCCGCACCGTATTCGAAATCAGGTCTTCTAACGTCGCTCATCAGGGTGCTCATCTGCTCCGTGAATGCCGATGCGTTTCGCGTAACATAGACTGTTTGGTTTGGAGCAAGATTAAAAGAGGGGAAGATGAGCGTGCCCTCGTTGTCCGTAATGCTCCAGCCTTCGAGATTTACCGACCGAGCGCACGGATTCGAGAGAGCAACATACTCGTCCAGCTCGTTTCTCGTCGCCGTGTTCGGATAAAACTCGGTGATGAGCAAGTGTGCTCCATTATCAAAATCGGGAGATTGAGCAGCAGTTCCAAGTGTTGAGGTTACAACAAGCAGGAAGAGCAGCGGCAGAGCCGATAGCAACGCCACAAGAACGTAACGTTTGCTCCGGGTTATGTTGTCTTTCATTTTTCGTCTTCAAGCCGCTCGAACAGCCGGTCAACGATCTTTTCGGTGACGTCAATCCCGCACGCTTGGTTGATTCCTCTTCCAGAAGGAGTCCCGTTAATTTCGAGTAGGAACAGCCCTTCTTCGCCTTCTATCAGATCGACACCGGCGAAATCAGCGCCGACGGATTGTGTCGCGCGTACCGCGAGTTGTTCCATTTCTCCTGTTACCGTGCAGGCAACCGGAGTGCCGCCTTGACTCAAATTGCTCACGAACGAATCACCAACCGAGACACGGTAAATCGCACCCACAGCTTCTTCACCAACTACAAAAACCCTGATGTCCCGACCAGGATTCGGGACGAACTCCTGTACATAGAGCACACCCCTTTTCTTCACTAAATCGGCAAGGTTCGACGTTAAATCAGATTGCGAATTGTCAAGTCTAATAATATCTTTACCTTGACTGCCGAAGATCGGCTTCACGACCGCGCTCCCCCATTCATCGATGGTTTTGAGCGCGATGTCTAGCTCAGCCGTTACTGTTGTACGGGGAATGGGAAGCTGCGCCTGCTTAAAGCGGTGAAACGATAAAAATTTGTTCGCGGCGTTCTGGATCGCTTCGGAGGAGTTCATGACAGGTATACGGTTCTCAAAATGGCGGATGAGGTCGAACTTAAAAGAGATCTGCTCGAGCGCAAAGCTGATGCCGACGTCCCGGATAATGAGCGCGTCGAGTTCCACGCTCTTTGAATTGGGATCAAAGATAGAGAGATCAGTTAATGAAAGAGAAGCGCTGAGCGTTGCGAGGTTTATCGGGACGGCTGTGGCACCTCGTTTCTCGATGTTCTTTATAAAAGTGCGGGCAGTCCAGTCCTCGGGATCGGTGAGGACGAGGCCGATTTTTGCAGGTTTTTTAGTTGTCATTTAATCCGTTACCCCACAATTGTACTTTGCTTATTAACTTACTAATTACTTACGGACACGCAACAATCAACGGTACTGTCCCTTTCCCTCCTGAAGCTTTCCTCTCCTTCAGATGCGCCTCGTGATCGCCGCAGATAAGCAGCATCCCATTCCGTTCCTTAACGGCCTTTGCGATTGCTCCTATGTTTTGGCTCGTGATAGCGGCAGCCACTCGCAGATCGTTCCCGCGATGCGCGAACCGGTCAATGGCGCGGAGATGCGCGAAGATGAATCTCACCTCGCGCTTTTTTAATACAGAAACGGCGTGTGAAGTTATCAAAGCGTCGTATTCCTCGATGTCTTCGCGATCATCCACCGGGCAAACGTAGCTGATTCGCTCGACAAGCGGTTTCGTGCCCGCTGTTTCAAGAATGGCCGCAGTTGGCTTGCCCACGTCATCAAGCATTTCCAGAATCGAGTTCACTTCCGATGTGCCGACGTCTTCGCTCGTAAATATCTCATGCTCGTCCGCTAACAAGCCCGTGAGAATCGAGGCAATCGCCGGTGTTGTCGTGGTGCTTACCGTCTCACACTCGTATAACAACCCTTGCGAAGCGAGCGCATGCAGCACCTCTAATCCCGTCGCAAAATCGGCGTAAAGCTGCCAATCAAGGCTGTCTACCACTACTAATACCACTACGGAAGGATCGCGGGCGGTCATAAAGTCGAGAATTTGCTTGACTGGCTGAACGGGTGATGGTAACTCAATATCAAAAAACGCCGCCAGGGTCGGCGCGATGTGTAAGAGCGAGAGGGGTTGCATAACAACCATTCGGCGCTTATCTCTGATAAATGTGGTGAGTCTTTATGCGCAACATAACCGACAAGCTTTTAAACTGCGCGATACATATTCGCTCACACGAACTAATTTTTGAACGTTGAGATGATAAAAGAAGTTCCCGCATGTGAGAAGAAAGAGGGGGGACAATAAATAACCAAAAGAGGTACGCGAAAAATGAATACGAAAGAAGGTGTAAATTGCGGCTTTGGAAGAGGTAAGGCGATAATAGGCATTGTATTGACGGCTGTTCTGTTTGCTTCGGTACTCGGGGCGCTGGTGCCGATTTCCGCACGAGATGGCGCGGGCGCGATAGAGCGCGGCGATATCGTATTTTGTGGTGAGGAAGGTCTGGATGTCTCGGCCATCGTGGTGAGTGGTAGCTACTTTTATGGCATGACCGGCACCACTACCGAAGGCGCAACAATTTTCGTCGCTGATAATACCGATTTTGACGTCTCGGCATCTGCCGTCGAGGGCCCGTACAATGCCACGAGTGCCGCCGGAACGGTTGCGGATATAGTAATTGACGAGCCTAAAATTACCGGCGATGTCTTCATCGAGGGTACCACCTATTCGGTCGTTGGTAAGGCGATACCCAGGGGGACGAAACTGACGGTTCATATTGAGCCTAACTTTGGTGGTCTCATGAAGAATGCTGCCGACGGAAGCTGGAGCAAAGTCAAACTAAAATTACTCGACCCTGATGGAATCCTACTGACACCGGAGAAGATTGATGCGGATACCCCGGAAAATAATGTCACGTCGAGTGACTGGTCTCAACTCGACACCTCTGAGTGGCGTATTGGTCAGTGGAGGATGTGGATAACAACAGATCGGGACACCTGTAACGATGTAGACGTGAGTTCACCTTACTACGAGTTCACGGTCCGTAAAGAGGAATTGACAATCGATGCCGAAGAAGACGCTGTTGATCAAGGCGAGGATATTAATGTAACAATTACCGGAAATCCATTCGCCTTCTATTACCTGACTGTCACCAATGTTGATACGGATAACCCCCCGATGATATTGTATACGTCTGACGTTGTGGTGTTGGACGAATGGGGCGATGCGTATCCAGCGACAGGAACGCCTTATTTGGCGGCATGGGTCAGAACTGGGGGTGGTTGCACTGCTAATGTCTCGATTGATACAACGTGTGCAGCCGAAAGATTATATGAAATAACTGTATACGATGCGATTTATCCAGTTTATCCTGATTTTGCTCCTGATGACGATGTTGAAGAAGACGACGATGATGATGTAGATGTGTGGGTTAATCCACATGAACCACGGACAATTTATGTGCCTGACGATTATGCTACGATTCAAGAGGCGGTGACCGCAGCAAACCCTTTTGACATCATCATCGTGCGTGACGGTACATATACCGAGAACGTGGACTTTAGCGTAGCTAACCTAACAATTCGATCTGAAAATGGCAGTGATAAAACGATTGTTAATGCTCTTGATCCAAATGATCACGTTCTTGAAATAACGGTCAACTATGTAAATGTAAGCGGATTCACCATCGGAGGAGGATGGTGTGGAGTATATCTCCGCGCAAATTATTGTAATATCTCAAATAACACTCTATCAAATAATAGCATAGGCATCAATATAGAATACTCAAATCATAATATATTGATAAAAAATAAACTTTCAAACAACTATTACGGCAATCTATTATGCTCAGGCCACTCAAAAACTGACTTTGATAATGTGATAGACACAACGAACACCATTAATGACTATCCGGTTTACTACTATTTTGACCAAAAAGATCGAATTATAAAAAACCTCAATACGAGCTGGATTGGTTTTGCATATTGCTCCAACTTTACGATCCAGAATAACAGCATCCATCATGGAGAAGGCGTCAGCTTTGTGTTTTGTAATGACAGCAGGATACTAAAGAATAAAATCAGCAATAACAGTGGCAACGCGTTTTATAAGTCAAAATCGAATGTAATATCCGAGAACGAAATCCACAGGAATATCGATGGGCTATTACTCCTTTCTTCAGATTATAACGAAATTATTAATAATTCACTGGACTCTAATGAATATGGAATTTCTTTGCATTATTCTAAAAATAATAATCTGAAAAGGAATAATATGTCAAATCAATACAAAAACCTCGAAATAATGGGTTCGTTAAAAATTTACTATAATAACACGATTGATGATACAAACACAATAAAAGGTCTGCCGTTATATTATTACTACGATGAATATGATTTGACGATAAAAGACGCAAGAACACATTATCTTGGAATTGCAAGTTGTGATAACGTAACGATAAGAAATAGCGATATTGGAGACTTACAAATTTCATTCAATAACCAGAGTACAGTTTTAGCAAATAACATTTCAGATGGCATGCAAATCTACGTGTCAAATAATACCACAGTGATACAAAATAACATAACCGGCGATGTGGAAATCTCACGATCGAATAACAACACATTAAAAGATAATGTCATGAATGCAGGCAGGGTTTATCCTTTTTCGTCCTCTGTTCTGATCGCTAAAAACCTGATAAGTGGCGGTGGAATTTCGTTCATGTATAACTCGCCTTTAGATTTAATTATAGAAAACAACACGATTTTTGATTGTGAATATGGAATTGAATGTTTCCGTCCTCGTCCCGTTAGAGGGAGAGGTGGAGGGCTATTTTTAGACATTGGTATTCCTTCTCAACCGTCAAATCCAGTGACTCAAAAAGTAATTATTAAGAACAATGAAATCTTAAAGAATACTTATGGAATTTCGCTAAGATGGTGGCCACACGGTACAACAATTACGAACAACGGCATCTTAGATAATGATTGGGGGATCTATCTTGAAAACGTTGATAGTTGCACGATAGCGAATAATACAATATCAAATAATGAGAATGGAGTCTATCTGCAAGGGGGGTGTTATGATAATCTTATCTATAATAACTACTTCAACAACACAAAAAATGCTTACGACGATGGATATAATATCTGGAATATTACGAAAACATCGGAGGAGAATATAGCTGGAGGTGGTTACCTTGGTGGAAATTACTGGAGCGATTATGAGGGCGAAGATACAGACCTACTACCTGACGGATTGGGTGATACACTGCTTCCCTATAATTCATCGGGGAATATAACAAACGGTGGCGATTGGCACCCGCTGGTTATGGCTGAAGAGGAGCCTTACACAAATATAGATGTCGGCGTCACCTCTAGCATAACTCTCGCAGATTCAAGCGATTTAGCGGCATATTTGCCTCCTGAGTATGATGGTATTGATATCGGCGACGCTGTTGTGCTCAATGTCAATGTCACCGATAATACCAGCTCAACAACCGATGACGCATATACAGACATAACAATAAACGTCGGTGACCTTGACGTAGCAACGTGCACCGTATTTAAGACCGGAACAGGATTTTTACAAGAAGTTGAAGATGTTAATACGCTTCCAACGGTCGATGGTGAGCCGTCATTCTCTCGGGATTTGGTTAATAAGACTGTTACGGCCAGACTCTACGTGGGAGATCCGTTACTTGGAGTGATACCGTTTGTTGAAGCAGTCTTCGATACCGGAACACCGGATAATCCATATCCAAGTATTTCAGGTATCCACAATGGTACCATCACGCTAAATCAAACGATTTTGGTATCTAAACTTTATACCTACTCATGTTCAGGCACAGGAGGGCATACCGAATACGCAAGAATATGGAACTCGACGTTGAACGTTACTGCGACCTGGGACGGCTACAATGGCGATTGGCACAACCTCAATTTCAACGACTCGTTCACCCTCTACGAAAACGAAACTTACAACTACACGATTAGAACGGGCTCCTATCCTCAGATCATCCACGAATCGCCTTTTAATGCAACCGGAGGAACAATCAGGTGCACTTCATTTGAAGATGCCAATGGAGAGATACACACGGATTGGATACCGGCGATACGATTAGAATAGCGGTTCTTTGATTAAACTTTCTTCCTAAGAAAGTTTGATGGATCAACTGCAGTGAGTTCATGGATGCTAACGGAAAAGAATACAATGACTGGATACCCGCTGTTAAATTCTTTTGGTAAAGCTTTTCTTAAAAAGAAAAGGTTTGATGCTAACGACCGCACGTATAACGATTGGATACCTGCCATGAAGCTTTGGTCTGACTGACTGAACAGGTCCTTTAATCAACGTTTCTTACCAAGAAAAGTTGTTGGATACCGGCGATATGATTGGAATAGTTCTTTGATTAAACTTTCTTCATAAGATAGTTTGATGGATCAACTGCACTTCCTTTGAGGACGTGAACGGTATTCTCCATAGCGACTGCATACCCGCCGTACGATTAGATTAACGGAGGTTACGTTCTTCAAATTCAGTACGCGGCTCTATATGAATTGTTGACACAGCATTCGTTTCCTTCTTAATCGCCTCTTCTAAACGCGTGGCGAGGTCGTGTGCCTCTTTTAGATTCATCTCGCAGGGCAGTTTTATATGGAGCGTTAATTCGACGTGGTCGCCATAGCGATGCATGCGTAAATGATGTATGCATGATGCGGCAGGAGCGCTCGTCCTGACCAACTCGTTTAGTTTGTCTGCGATTACCGGATCCGGACGTTCGCCTAACAACGAATCAGCCGCTTCCTTCAAGATCGTATAGGTCGCGTATAAGATCAAGAGCGAGACGAAGATGCCCATAACGCCGTCGATCCACCACAGATATGCGCCCGATAACGCGCCGATGACGATCATGCCCGAGGCGATTGCATCGCTGCGGTGATGCCAGCCATCCGCGATCAGCGCGTGTGATTGCATCTTTCTTCCCGCCCACATTGAGAACTGCGCGAGCGCCTCTTTTACGAGCACCGAGACGCCAAACACCAGTATACCCAAGGTGGCGAACTCCGCTGCCTGATAGTGCTGCAATCTCAGAATCGATTCTTTGAAGAACGTTAATCCTACCACGCCGAGAAGTGTGCCGATGATGATTGCGCCTATAGCTTCTGCTCGTCCATGGCCGAACGGATGATGTTTATCCGCGGGCCGCGATACAACCCAGAAACTCACCAGGATAATGAGCGACGTCAACGTATCGGACATGGTATGCCACGCATCGGCGATCATCGCTACGGAATTGGATTCACTACCCGCCCAGTACTTAAACGCGAAGAGGACGACATTAACGATAACCGAAAGCCCTCCTTCAAGGTATCCAAAGCGGTGAGGTTTATCCTGCATCCGATTAGTTACCCTCGTCTTCATCATCGCAGTGTGTCTGCCATGCAAAGCAAAGTGAAGCCTGAAAACCCTTCCGTTACGTTATAACGCCCGCACCGATCAAATGCCAGCGCTGCCGTATCTTTCGCCCGATTGCCACGCGAGAGCCTTCTTCTGCACAGATCGATCTGCTCAGGTTTACCTCAAGCGTCTTCTTCGTCACCCGCTTCACCTCACCGATGGTGATTGTGGTTCCGGCGCTTAACAGGATAGACTCGCCTACTTTAATCGGAGGGATGTCTCCCGCTTTTGTCACACCCACGGCACGCTTGAAGAGCTGGAATTCGATCGTCAGTTTATCCCTCGTTGGCGGCAATGACCCCACTTGTCCTGCACACTGACCGACCAAGGAATCCTCTTTCGTCATGCTCGGATCCAATTTCGTGCCAATACCGATAAGTCCGCCGGGCGTTACCTCCTTCACCTGCTCGCCACCGACCATGATCGACGTTATCTCCGTCTCGATCGGGATCCACTGCGCCTTGCCTCCTGCCGTTACCATCCGCCCGGGTCGTATCTCTAACGTATCGCCTTTTCGCAGCCTCCCTTTGAGCAATGTGCCGCCGATTACGCCGCCCTTCAAATCCCGTATCGGCGTCCCGGGCTTATTAACATCGAATGAGCGTGCGATATGCATCCGCGCGATTTCATCTGCGGAACGGTACGGTGTCGGTATTGTCTTCTCCAGACTCTGGATCAATAAATCGAGATTTGCAGACTGCTGCGCCGATGTAGGCACGATGGGCGAATCTTCCGCAATCGTCCCTTTAACAAACTCCTTTATCTGCTTGTAATGCTCGATCGCTTCCTCGCGCGAGACGAGGTCGATTTTGTTCTGCGCGATGACGATCTTATCGATGCCCACGATGCTCAGAGCCATCAAGTGCTCTTCCGTCTGCGGCTGTGGACACGGCTCGGACGCCGCAATAAGCAGAACAGCGCCGTCCATTATCGCCGCACCGCTGAGCATCGTTGCCATCAACGCTTCGTGCCCCGGCGAATCGACAAAAGAGACCGTCCGCAACTCTTCCGTCTCTGCGCCGCAATGCGTGCAAACCTCCTCTATCGTGTAACAGTCCGGCTCCGCACAGACCGGGCATTTCCTGAAGGTCGCATCCGCATAGCCCAGCCGAATAGAGATGCCGCGCTTTATCTCCTCGCTGTGTCGGTCCGCCCATTCACCGGATAGCGCGTTCACTAACGTCGTTTTGCCGTGATCTACGTGCCCGATCATTCCGATGTTCACAGAAGGTTTCTTCGTTTTGCGTACCCCCATTCTTCCTTTTACTGCACGCGAATGCGTTGCACTCTAACCTTTAGCTCGCTTCACTATCATTAAGATACCCGCGTTTAATAAAAGATTTCTTTGGTAACGCTCTTCTTTTTAAAGAGAGAGCTGTGGTGAGAAGTATGGATTTTGAATTACCTGAGGAGGCAAAGGCTGTTCAGAGTAGGGCACGAACGTTTGCCGATGATGAGGTGCTGCCACGAGCGGCTGAGATCGATCGAAAAGGAACGTTCCCTGCGGAGATTGTGAGAAAAATGGCGGAACTCGATCTTTTCGGGTTGCCGTGCCCGCGAGAATACGATGGTGCGGATGCCTCGCTTTTGAGTTATACCGTGCTGGTAGAGGAGCTCTCTCGCGTAAGCGCAAGTATTGGGTGCCTGAGCGCCGTCGGACTCATCAGCAGCTTCCCTATCCTCTACGCGGGTTCCGAAGCGCAGAAGGAGAAATACCTCAGATCGCTTTGTGCCGGCAGCACGTTGGGCGCTTTCGCGTTAACAGAGCCAGCTGCCGGGTCTGACCCCCTTTCTATCGAAACCACCGCTGTTCGTAACGGCGACGACTACGTGCTCAACGGCAGGAAGGCGTATATTACGAATACCGCAGTTGCAGACATCTACGTGGTTCTGGCGTACACGGATAAGAGCCAGGGCAGAAAGGGGATGAACGCGTTCATCGTGGAGAAAAAGACGAAAGGATTCTCTTTTGCGGGGACGGAGAATCTGCTGGGCTTGCGCGGTTGTATTGTGGGTAATTTGGTGTTCGAGGATTGTAGAGTCCCAGAGGAGAACCGGCTTGGCAGCGAAGGCGATGGCTTAAAGATCGCTATGGCCACGCTGGATCGAGATAGAGTGGCAATGGGCAGTGTTGGCGTTGGTATTGCGCAAGCGTGCCTTGACGCTTCAAAGAAGTACGCCCAAGAGCGAACGCAGTTCTCTCTGCCTATCGCCAATTTCCAGGCGGTTCAATTCATGCTCGCGGACATGGCCGTCGAGCTAGAAGCCGCGCGGTTGCTCACGTACAAAGCCGCTTATCTCGCAGACCGAAAGGATAAATTTACAAAGGAAGCGTCCATGGCAAAGCTGTATGCTTCGGAAGTTGCGCAGCGTGCTGCCACCAACGCGGTGCAGATACACGGCGGATATGGTTGCACGAAGCGGTGCCCCGCAGAGCGGTATTTCCGTGATGCAAAGGTGCTCGGCATCGTCGTTGGCACCTCTGAGATACAACGAATGATAATAGCTCGGGAAGAGTTACGATGAAGAGCGCTTCAAATCTGCCAGCCGCACAATACACGTGCCACCCTCAAAAACACTCACTCGTGACTGAGTGTTAAGTAAACTTTGAAACTACCCGGTATAAAGTGATGCTGGTATGGCTTTGATCCCTCTATGATACCTTTTAGTGTTGAACCA
>JAFGHB010000008.1 GCA_016930255.1 Methanomicrobia archaeon
GGAAAGTTTGATCAAATAGCTTCGCAACAAACTTTAGGAAAGTTTGATCAAATAGCTTCGCAACAAACTTTAGGAAAGTTTGATCAACAACCCTTTTCCTCGTTACCACTCGCAAAAGCTTTGACGGGGAATAAACCGTTTAGGAAAAGGTTTAATCGAAAAACGCTGCAATGCGCAGAAGAGAAATTCTCCTGATGCGGATGATTCGAGCATGCGAGCGGCGGAACGAGGAGTATTTCGTTCTGGATACGGGGCAGCAACACTACTTGTGTACCATGGATCGTGTCTTCGTTGAGCGGCTCGGACTCCCTGAAGCTCGTTACAATCTAGACATCGGTTCGGGCACGCACGGCGAGCAGACCGGTAAGAACCTCAGCGGCGTAGAGAAGATTTTGCTAAAAGAACGGCCAGATGTTGTGCTGGTCGAGGGTGACACAAACACACAACCTTTAAATTAGAGTAGCTCTAACTTAGGAATAGTGTTTGATAAGAGGAAATGGAAGTAGAAGAGCGGAATTTGATTAAAGCACTACTGGCAGATGTAGAGGTGCTCAAAGGGAAAGTAGAAGGAATGGAAGGAATGCTTGAAACATTGATTGAGCTCTATACTGATGCGTTCTATGATGCGAAAGAAGAGTATTTTGAGAAATTAGAGAAGATACGAAAAGAAGGGATTTTTGAATCCTTCACGGATATTACCGATTTAAAGAGATTGATCGAGGAAGATTAAACGTGCTTGATTATCATTACAGCATCGAGACGAAGTTAAAAGCAACGTTAAAAAGGACTTATAAAAAGGATAAGAAGCTCTATGATGCTGTGATAAAAAAGATCGAAGAGATAATGGAGAATCCACACCGTTACAAACCGTTACGGCATGGTTTAAAGGGTTTACGACGGGTTCACCTGAAGAAGTCCTTTGTTTTGGTATTTGAGCTAGATGAAGAGGAGAAGATGGTGCGATTCCTCGATCTTGATCATCATGATGCGATTTATAGGAAGCGATAAACCGTTCTTTGGAAAGAAAGCTTTAGCAACAAACTTTTTTTTAGGAAAACGTTTAATCAAAAAACGACCTTTTTAGAAAGATGAGAATTGCGAGCGTTCTCGGAACACGCCCGGAGGTAACAAAGATGACGCTGGCGAGCTATCTGGAGCTGGCAAACCGGAGGATGAAGAGGAGGATCAGTAGCAGGAGGAGAGGGGAAGGGAGATGCGCGTCATGAGGAATAAGAAGCGATACGCGGACCGTTTCGTGGGCACGACACCGAGCGATGAGAAGCAGCTTGAGGACCGGCAGCAGAAAGTTCTCGCACTTTTTGGTCGCTACAAGTTCGAACGGATTCTGGACGTTGGCTGCGGCGACGGCAACTTTTCAGTTTTGCTACAAGAAGCATGCAAAGCAGAGGAAGTGTGCGGGCTTGAAATTTCGGCTAAGGGCGTGGAGCTGGCGAGGAGTAACGGAGTTAAGTGCTTGCAGCTTGATGTAGACGAGGATGATTTCCCGTTCGAGGCTGAGTATTTCGATGCCGTCTTCGCCGGCGAGGTGATAGAGCATGTATTTGATACGGATCACTTTTTGGATGAGGTTCATAGAATCTTGAAGCCAGACGGCACGTTTGTCTTGACGACGCCGAATCTGGCTGCTATCCATAACAGGATTGCCTTGCTATTCGGGTATCAACCTTACCCCATGAAAGTAAGCTTAAATTATGCCCTGGGGCATTTTATTTATCCTGGATGGGGCGCGAGCGAGCATGTAAGAGTGATGACACGTAAAGGCCTCGTAGAACTTTTACGAGTTCACGGGTTCAAAATAATCCGCATAACCGCATCAGGAATGTCTTTCCCCAAAGACTTTCAACTTTTTGGTTTGAATCTAATCAAGGCGATAGACAAACTAATCACCCGATTATTCCCCTCCTTAGGCTATCATTCAATTGTTGAAGTTAAAAGAACAGATGAGTAATGAAACCAGCAAGTACTTCTACGGTTCGTTCTGGATGCTGAATGTGTGGGGACTTAGTTAGGTGCGATGTTCCCAAATTTGAGTTATCGGATCGTAATACTATGTCAAAAATAGTAATAGCCCACGGCGGGAACATCGGCTTTCTGGGCGGTGGAACCAACAGGGTTTTAACCTTTGCAGGAGCTTTGGCTGAAGCTGGCTATGAGGTTACCTTAGTAGTTCCGAAGCCTCACGGAGAAGTCCCTGCGGCTATTCGAAATCGTGTAGAAATTTATACGGTTCCGGTGAAGCCAAAGAGGGTATGGGACCAAGTAGTAAGAGCGATTTTAGTCTCTCGAAGAGCAAAGAAATTAGCAGAAAAGGATAAAGCACTCTTACAATTGGAGCACTCCACGTTGGGCGGGATTGCCGCGTCGCTGGGTTGCTCAGAGTATGTGCTGGATGTGCACGATTTAGAGTTTGACGGCTCCCTGTATAAAAAAGTTCCGTTCGGTCCTCGAATTATCCGGTACCTTGAACGGAAAGCGGTGAGCAATGCATCGAAGATTATCGCGGTCTCGGAGCCGATGAAGGAGTTTTTGGTGCAAGAATGGCACGTGCCGGGGGAAAAGATAGCGGTTATTCCGAACGGCTATTTTGCCGAGAGGCTGAAGAAATTCACGATAACCGAGGAGGAGAAAGGTTTGATTTCATTTATCGGTGTGCTAACCCATAATGTAGATTACGATAAAGTTATACGGTTAGCGAAATCACGAGAAGACGTAAGAATATACGTGATAGGGGACGGCCCGATGCACACTCTATTTTTGAAGAAGTTAGAGGAGGAAGGGCTAAAGAACGTGATAGTGCCCGGATTCCTGCCAGACGACGAAGCGTACCGGATCCTGGCACGGTCACAGGTTTGTATCTTCCCTTTGAGAGACACGGTTCACACGAGGGTGGCAATGCACATGAAGACACTGGATTATGCAGCGTTGGGAAAGGCGATTGCAACGGATAGAGATGGAACGGCAGTCATATTCGAGGAGCATAATGCGGCACTGGTCTCCGACCCGGCGAAACCTGATGAATTCGTAGCGAACGTGCATCGGCTTTTAGAGGATGCGAAGTTAAGGAGAGAAATGGGCGAAGATGCGAAAAAACTCGTGGAGGATTTTACGTGGGCGAAACAGGGGGAGAAGCTGGTGAGGCTTTATGAGAATTATGAGGGGGAATAAATGAAGAAAGAGCGACAGATTGCTGTATTAGGTGCGGGTAATGTGGCAAACGGGATGCATTTACCCGCCTGGAGAAATATAAAGGCTGAAGTGGTAGCGGTATGCGACACAAACAGAGCGAGTGCAGAGAGGACTGCCAAGAACTGGAAGATACCTAGGGTCTATACGGATTTTGATGAATTATTAGAGGTCGAGAAAGGTGCAATAATAGATATCTGCACTCCACCGGTTACACATGCACCGTTAAGCATAAAAGCCATGGAAGCTGGCTTTAATGTTGTGCTTGAGAAGCCTATGACAATGAGTATTGAAGAGAGCGCGGAGATATTAACAGAATACCACAAAAAAAGAGAAGAAATACAACTTTGCGTCATTCATAATTATCTCTTTAGCCATTCCATGCTCAAAATAAAGTCGATTTTAGAGAAGAAAAGAGTTGAGATTCTAGACGTGAATATTAGTATGCTCCATACATTAACTGATGAAATGATATCTGATAAAAATCACTGGGTTCATTCGTTGCCAAGAGGAAGGTTTGGTGAGTGCTTGATCCATCCAGTGTATCTTTTGCGAAACTTGCTGGGGGAGTTAACTATACGAGATGTTTGGTCGGCAAAGAGAGGCCCCTATGACTGGGTACAGTACGATGAATTGCACGCAACATTCAATTCAAATGAAAAAATTGGAAGCATATATATATCATTCAACAGTCCGCGGGAAAGTAGCTTCCCGCTGATGAATATATACGGAAAAAATGCAATAATAAACTTCGATGGAACAAATTCAACACTCACGGTTCAAGGACGTTTGAATACAAGCGCGAGAACAGGAAGAATCGCAGATGCATTTAAAGTCTCGTCGCAAACAATAGGTTCAACGACTAAGAATGCCTTTAACGTACTCCGAGGAAAGTGGAAATCTGGACATGAGAATTTGTTCAGGTTCTTTGTTGATAGCATCTCAGAGGATAAGGAGATGCCGTATACGCCAGAAGAGGCTTTTGAGGCAAATCGAACCTTCTTGGAAGTACTGGAAAAAATTGGGAAGACCGCATGAAAAATTTTTACGAACAGAAAGAAGTATGGGAAAAATACCGTGAAGATATAGAGAAAAGAGTCGAAACATATTATAGAGAGGCCATTAGCCTAATTCCTGCCGATGTGGAGAGTGTCCTTGATGCAGGATGTGGAGAAGGGACATTCCTTTCACTGCTTCACCACGGATATCGTCTAGTTGGGTTAGATGCAAGCATAACCGCGTTAAGATATGCTAAAGCTGCAATGGTCTGGGGTTCTTTGGATAACTTACCACTTAAAAGCAATAGCTTTGACCTCGTAACCACCCTAGAGACTTTGGAACACCTGAAACAAGATACTTTTTTTGATGCACTCGCGGAATTAAAAAGAGTTGCCAGGAAATATATTATTGTGTCAGTACCGAATGATGAACCCTTAGAGTACTATCTTGTGGTATGTCCTTCGTGCGGATGTCATTTTAACGCAGTCGGTCATGTTAGAAGTTTTAGTCGCGATTCACTCGAAAAGCTGTTCTATCCTGAGTTCTCATTACAAACAATCATAGAAACCGGCGATATTGTCGAATACCCGACCTATAATAAAGTTATTTTTGTGGCTTTACGCTCATATATAAAACCAAAACCTCCAAGAGATGCAATATGCCCACAATGTGGTTACAGAATGGACGAAGAGAAGGATAGAATATCATACTCAGAAATGCCAGTAAGTCTTAGAGTCTTGAAACGAGTTACAGATTTTATTTGGCGACCTAAAAAAAGGGTTTACCATTTTTTAGCGCTATACGAAAAATGAAGATACTTTATGTGTTATCAACGAGTAGGGGTGGCCTTCCGCATTATACCGCGGAGCTTGCAAATGCCGTATCCAACTATGCGGAAGTAACAGTAATCAAGCCCGAGGAGACAACAGCTGACGACGTTTTCTCTGATAAAATAGAAGTCATAAATGCATTTAAACCGTTAACTTTATCTTTTGTGGATATGTATGAATTGCGGAGAGCTAGCAGGATGCTCTCTCCTTTTAACTTAGCGAAATTTTTCTCCTATCAAAATATTGCAGTTGTAAATACAATTAATCCAGATATCGTTCATTTTAATGATATTCCCCCTCAGATACAAATATTTGCTCGAAAAATCAAAAAATACCCGAAAATTGTCACTTATCATGGCGTATCAAACAGGAAGATTTTAGTGAAAACGTCTAACTTTAAATTATTCTTCTTTACAAGCATTATGAGTATCTGGAATATATTAAATCCGTTATTTTTTGATATAAAATTTGACAGAGCGATTGTTCACACTCAAATGCATAAAGAAGCTTTGATGAACGAAGGAATGGCCGCAGAAAAAATTGCTGTTATTCCCCATGGCGCTTATAAATTTTTTAAGGACTATGGCATCTATGGGGATGAAGAAGAGAATTGCATCCTTTTTTTTGGCAATATCGTCTGGAGCAAGGCTTTTGACGTTCTCACAGATGCTATATCGTTAGTAGTTAAAGAGATTCCCGATCTCAAACTCATCATCGCAGGCGATGGCGTTATACCCAAAAGAAGTCGAGAAATAATAGAAAAATACAAAACAAACTTTGAAGTCCATAACTATTTTATTTCCAACGAGAAGGTAGGAGGGTTCTTCTCCCGTGCCAGTCTCGTGGTAGTACCGAACAGAAAACAGGATGGGCATAGCGGCTCGTTAACCGTAGCCTACTCGTTTGGTAAGCCCGTGGTTACAACAAACGTTGGTGAATTCCCGATTCTGGTGAGCGATGCAGGCTGTGGCCTGGTCGTTCCTCCTGATGATCCTAAGGCATTGGCGGAAGCGATACTAAAGCTGCTGAAAGATGACGAATTGCGAAAAAAGATGAGTGAGAATGCCTTGAAGAAAGCAGAAGAGCTTTCGTGGGATAATATCGCGAAGCTGCACATGAAGGTCTATGAAGAGGTTCTCGAGAAAAGGAGGGTTAAATGATAATCCCAGACATATTTAGATTGAACGATTGGCAGATACGAAGATCTAGTCAGCTCTTATTATCTCTTTTAGTAGCATTTGACGTGATTTTTCTTGTAGACAAGTTCATCTTTGAACTACCAATATTGCCACAACTATTTGGTTTTGTAGTTCTTACATTCATACCTGGCTTCATAATCCTTAGAATCTTGAAAATCCATGACCTTGATAGAACTACAAACTTTCTCTTAACTGTAGGTCTCAGTCTTTCTTTTATCATGATTTTTGGCATGCTCATCAATGCGCTTTTTTCACACATAGGTATATCAAATCCGATCTCCTCCTTCTCGTTATTTTACTCCTTTAACATTGCTATTGCAACGTTAGTAGCTATCGCTTATTTAAGAGATAAAGATTTCAGCTCATCACAGGATATTCTAGATTTACGATGTCCCCCACTAATGCTCTCTTTGCTCTTACTACCATTTCTCAGTATCTTCGGGGCTTATACCATGACCTTTTATGATTCTAATCTCTTGGTGCTTCTTTTGCTTTTTTTGCTGTCTCTGGTTCCAATAATTGTTGCTTTTAATAAAATACCCGCGAATTTTTATCCTTTGGTTATTTTCGTAGTTTCGTTATCGATTTTATACCACGTAAATTTAATTTCAATGCATATATGGTCGTTTGACATATTTTTTGAGTTTTATAGTGCGAATTTGGTTGCTGAAACGGGGATATGGAATCCAACTTTAGACTATGGTGCCCATTCGCTTCTCTTAATAACCATCTTAGCCCCAGCCTATTCGCTACTTTGTGATTTAAGTCTCATATGGGTTTTCAAACTAATCTTCCCTTTCTTGTTCGCTCTTACACCGCTTGCTCTGTATCAAGTATATCAACGACTCAATTTTGGAGGTTATACTTTTGATCCTAAATCATCATTGCTGGCCGTATTCATTTTCGTTTTTTACTACGGCTTTTTCAAAGATATGCCGGATAAACAGCATATTGCCGAACTATTTTTTGCTTTGATTTTACTATTAATGGTTAAAAAAATCCCTAACCGTGTAGTAGTGGCGTTGATATTCTCTTTTGCGTTGATAACATCACATTACGGTGTGAGCTATATGTTTATGCTCGCTTTGATCTTCTCGTTGGTTACAGTTTATATATGGAAGAATGAGGAGGAAAATAGTCTTGTGACGTCTAACTATGTATTATTTTTTTCCATCCTCGCTCTAGCGTGGTACATGTACGTAGCCTCTGGAACGGCGTTTGAAAGTATTCCTAAAATAGGATACCATGTACTAAGTAGTATATCCGAAATTTTACAGCCTGATGCGAGGTCTGGTGTAACGTATGTGCTCTACGAATCTCAGAGTACACTTTGGTTAGTTTACAAGATTATACACATTGCAGTACAAGTTCTCATAGCTATAGGGATAATAACGTTACTTGTTCCTTTTTTAAGCAAAAAAATAAGAAATATCGAAATTACTTCCTTTATTATTGCCTTCTATGCGCTCCTAGTATTTCAGATAACTACGACATATGGGATGGGTTTTGACCGAGTGCTCCAAATAACTCTTGTATTACTTTCGCCATTAGCTTTAATCGGATGCATTTCAGTAATCAATTTTTTAGCTAGAGTGAGAAAAAATTTAACCTCCAGTGTGTCAGTTAGTCAAAAAACTTTTGCCATAATTCTTGTGTTCTTCTTTCTATTTAACTCTGGTTTTGTATTCGAAGTAACTGAAGATGTTGTTCCGTCTTACTCTATTGCGTTAAATAGGAAGGTTTGGGATGGTTGGCATGTGTTCAATCATAGCGAGGTGTGTAGTGCTGTATGGATAAAAGAGCGTTCGCCAAATGACAAAGTTTCATCACTTGCCACGACAATGGGCAAAGATGGGATGATAATATCTGAATATTACCGACACGGTGAGGATTTTGCTTATTTCCATGCTAAAACTACTTACTTAGATCCTGGGATATGCGTATATTTAGGCAGATCAATTCCCAAGAAGGGCATACCATGTTTTGTGGATAGCGAAATTAAGTATATGAACTATAATGAGTCTGCTTTTTACAAAGAGATATTAATGAAATCTTACAAAGTATTCGATACGGGAGAGACCTGCGTGTATTATGTCCCTTAAAATCGCAATTGTCACTAAGAAACTCACAGTAAAAGGTGGAGCTGAATTAGCAATCTTAGAATTAGCAAAAAATTTTGGTTGTGATATCTTTACATCTGACTACAATCAAGATGCTACCTACAAAGATTTTTCAAATTTAGACGTCTATTTTTCCCCTTTAAAGTTTAATGGAAATCTTCCGCTACTACTAAAATTTATAAATTTTCCATTTATAAGAGAGCTTAGAAAGTACGATTTAATCATCACTACTTCAGGTTTTTATCCAAAACTCATAGCCGTTCACCGAAACCTGCCCCAAATAATACACTTTGAGCAATCACCTACAAATTTCAATGCTGGTTTTGCTCGATTTATAAGTCCGCTTGATTTTTATGCCACAAAAAGAATTACGAGGTTGGTTGCTCTTTCCCAAAATATAAGACAGAAAATGCTAATGCGTTATAGCAGGGATTCTACAGTGGTCTCTGCTCCAGTAGATGTAAAGAGATTTATAAATGCGCCATCAGAAGATTTCTTCTTGTCCGTCCAGAGAATAACAGCGGATAAAAGGCTACATCTTCAAGTTGAAGCTTTTAACAAATTACCACGAGAGAGGTTAATTATTGTTGCCGGCTCTTATGATCAAAAATACTTTAATAGAATAAAAAAAAGTAGTCCAAAGAATGTTGAGTTTAGCGTAGGTCTCGAAAGAGAGCAAATAATAGAACTATATTCGAAGTGTAAAGCAACGATACAAACGTCAAAAGACGAGCCATTTGGATTTGTTCCTATTGAGAGTATGGCGGCTGGAAAGCCCTGCATTGCCGTCAACGAAGGAGGATTTAGAGAAACAATAATTGATGGAAAAACAGGGATTTTTATACAAGAGCCTTATGTGGATACTTTAATAACTGCTATCAAAAATATTGATAAATATAATTTTGATTCCGGCATATTAAGGGAAAGAGCTGAGGAATTATCGCTAGACAACTTTATAACAAATTTCAAAAGAGTATTCGATGATATTTTGGGGTAATATGCTGATAAAAATGAAGGAAGGATTGGAGTTCATCAAAATCTGCACGAATTGGTACTCAATACTGCCATATTACGTTAGGGATACCCTCTTGCGAAACTGTAAACCCTCAGAAAGCAAAAGAATACTAGTTAAATTACGGAATGGCTGGAGGTTCTATGCACGGTCCAAAGGACATGACCTTGGGCTTTTGATTGAAATATTTTATCGTGACATTTACAAGTTTCCAAAGAGTAGAATGGACACAGTGGTAGATATAGGAGCGCAGATAGGTATTTTTTCCTGTCTAGCAGCCAAGTATGCAGATAAAGTCATTGCCATCGAGCCGCATCCTGTAAATTTCTCTTTACTCCGAGAAAATATGAGATTGAACAACCAACGGAATATTGTTCCGAGCCAGATGGCAGTGTCAGGTAAAAATGGCGTTCAAACCTTATTCCTATCCGAACAGGGGACTGCGGACCATAGTTTGATCCCTTTTGACACTGAGTCTTTAATTGAAGTAACAACGTGCACTTTAGAACGACTTATTGAGTCATACGAACTTGAAAGTATCTCTCTTCTGAAAATGGATTGCGAAGGATGCGAGTATGAAGTTTTAAACTCATCACGTAAATTGCTCAATAGAATAGACCGACTTGTTTTGGAATCTCATCATGGCTATACCGAAGAATTGATTAGGCTTTTAAGAGATGAGGGTTTCGTAGTATCTGTCGAAGACAACTATATTTATGCGTATAGTTGCTCGGGTAATAATAATATACCCTAACTAGATTATCGGGTTCATATCTTGGAATCTGAGAAAACGGAGCTTTCTGGAAGAACGAGGTTTCTTAGTCGATGTCACTGGGAATATGCTCTATGCCCGAAATGCTTCATTCCGAGCGCAATAGCGAGAGCCGCATTCCCAACCACCCACGCGACCCCGACGCCGATCAAGCCCATCCCCTACGCGGCTCGCCCGGCATCAAACGGTACGGTAACGTCGCATCTGAGTGCTGATCGAAACAGGCACCAGAAATCAGGATAGATCCCCCGGCATGAGCTCTTTCTGCACCCGCTTATTCACGCACCAGCCAAAGTTCAATCTACGTCATGATCTTATCTCATATTCAATCTGCTTCATCCTCATGGTGATAAAGCTATAAACGGCGGCAGGTAGTGGGAAAAAAGCTTGAGAGGTATACAGCGCAAAACATCAAAGCCGTTTCCCGTGAATACACGCTTCTCTCCTCATTTATAAACTCTTTTCCTGTGCTCGAACTTATGTAAAATTATCAAATCATCCCTGATCTCGTAGAGCATCCTAAAAGGATGAAGTCTAATACTTCTAAATCCAGAAAGGTCGTATCTCAATTGCTTTCCAATTTCAGGGTTATCTTTTAGCTTTTGAACGATCTTCTTTATTCTGTCTTGAATCTTCTTATCCTTCACCTTCTGCACATCTCTTTTGAACTCCTCGGTATAGATTACTCTCATTTCCAGATTTCATCAAGTTCATCAACATTTCTCAATTCGTAAACCCGGCCCTCTGCAATGTCCTTCTTAGACCTTTTCAACCCTTCTATCAACTCTTTGTCATTCAATATTTCAATCGTCTCGATCACCGCTTCGAGCTCCTCTTTCAATTTGACCAAGGTATTGAAAGCATCGGGACTTAAGGTTAATTCACCTTTCATGGTAGTTTTTATTTCAGCCATTTTTCATTACCCGCTTTTATTCGCATCTGCACCACCACTAACTAAGAGTAAGTTACTTCTTAAACGTTAAAAAAGATGTCGTTGAGTATTCGCTCGTAGCACTACCAACCCCACACCACCCGCTACAAGCCCATTCCCCACCACCCATGCAATCTCAACGCTGATCACTCCCCTGATCGCTCGGTATCAAAAGGTAACGGAGCACCAAGGTACGCGCGAAACAGCACTAGGAACCAGCGCTCCAGGGGTAGGTATAGCTTATAGCTCCTCGAGCAGCTCCTTTATCATCTGTTCACCTTCGATTCACGCGTATTCGGCACGTTCTCCCTGTACGGCAGGCCCATGATCAACATCCTTTATCGTTGTCTTGACCTGCTCATTCCTGCTCACTCTGATTGAGCTTATCCGACAGCAGCTACCTCTACCTTTACCCTGCCAATGATAAACGCTTCTTCGGTCGGCATCTCTTCCTTTTCATCCCGTAAAGCCACGAGGTGCGCTTCTATTGCCTCCTTGATAGCGCTCATCGTCTCCTCAATCGTCTCGCCCTGAGAATAGCAGCCAGGCAGGGTAGGGACTTCGGCCCAAAAACCGCCTTCTTCCGCTTGATAAATCAATACCGTATATTCCATTCTCTCTCTCACTCACCCCCTATTTTAACAATTTCAGGAATTCCCCCTCGGTCAAGCCTGCTTTCTTTAGCGCCGCCTTAAGCAGGCCAATTTTAAGCTCCTTAGAGCGGGGCATCGTAATAATTTGGCCATTTGGCATCTTCACGTTGACGTGGTCCCCTTTACCTCCCCTTTCAATGCCACCTGCTTTTACAAAGGCTTTTAGTGCTGCTTCCCCCTTTATCCCTCTGAGCCGACTCAATGCAGATCTCCTCCCGTCCTATTTGTCTCTTATTTGCTCTCACATCAGCCCGTCTCTTGTTCGATATTGTAATAATATTGCCCCTACCTTAAATATCCTTGTGCCTTCACAATCCCTCATAATAAACTCCTTTCTCTTCAGCCTCTGGGCGGGGGGGGGTTATTGACTATTCCTCTCACATCTCTGAGAAGGGGCGCATCGTTCATCATCTTTACCAAATCTTCCTCTTTCGTCTCTGTGAACTCGTTGTGCGCCATTGCTGCAATGACCACCCACGCGATCCCCTCCTCACGCCGATCACGCCCCTCCCCTGGCTGCTCGCCCGGCATCAAGAGGTACAGTAACGCCGCATCTGAGTGCTGATCGAGCGAAAACGGCAGGCACCGGAAACCAGGATCGAGCACCGATCCCCGTTTTGCTACTCTATTGTGTCTCTTGACCCGTTTCAGGGTTGGATATAATGGCTGGCCTTAGGGGTTTATTCATGTCCCTCTCGCTCTCAGCACGTGACCACGTTAACATCTAACTGCTCGAAATGCTTGTCAAATGTATAAATCTCCTCGGCCCCTTTCTTTTTCATCATAAGATAAGCAAGGGCATCATTAATACTAATTCGCTTCTCTTCTGCCAGTAAAACACTTTCTATGTACTGAGTATCGCTCACCTGCTCAACAATAATATTGCTCTTAAGCACGAGATCCTTCACGAAGGAGATCGAAAAAGTCAGATTGGCGGCGTCCTCCATGACGTTTGCAACCTCGCTCAAGTGCACCACGGTTGTCAGTACTTCTTCACCCGCGTTTACACGCATGAAAATCTCTTTTGAGGCACTCTTTAGTCGCTGCTCTTCTTCGTTTAGTGCTCTCCTCGGTTTTAGCACCGCGTAGATGAAAACGTTTGTATCTATGAACCTCATTTCTTCCTCAGTTCCTTCCTCAGCTCGTGATAGTCATCAAACGTTCCAACCTCCACTTCTACCGAATCCACATATTTTGACAAATCTACGTCCCGCGGGAAGATCTCAACCTTCTCCCCCCTCTCCACGACCACCATCTCGTCGTCCCCCCGTCGCCGCCACGAAATGGGCAACACAATCCTTCCATGGGAATCTATCTTCTTTACTTCCACTTTCATGCGTGATCACCAGTTTATCTATTAACTTCCCACTATTTAAACCTTGCTCCCGTCTGGCAAGGTCAAAGCTCCTTGCCATGTCTTATCCATCGCCTCATTCCCACCAATTCTTTAACCACGCCTGAACCCCTTCATCACTACCAACCCCACACCACACGCCACAATCCCGTTTCCGAGCACCCACGCAATTCCAACGCCGATCACGCCCATACGCTGTATGAGCAGATAACTTCCCAGCAGGGTGAGCAGCGCCGTGCCGCCAGAAACCAAAATCACCGGCATGAGCTCTTTCTGCACCCGCTTTATCGTTGTGTATATGGTGTTTAACGCAACCGGAACGCTACCGAGCGCTAAAATCGCTAAGACCTCGAACGAGTTCTGGACATACGCCTCGCCGAAGAGCCAGAGCACGTATCTCCCCAGCAGCACAATACCAATTATCGCCGCTCCAAGCAGCAGCGCGATAAATTTCACGGCTCTTCTTGTGTTGCGGCTCAGTTCTGCTCTGCTGTACGAACCTTCGGTCAGCAACGATTTCGCGGTGGCGCCTGGAATGACGAGCAATAAGCCCACAGTCGCCCAGGCAATGAAGAAATAGGCGTTCTTTTCCGGGCCTAAGATATTCACCACCAGGAGCGGCAGAACCACGCCCGGAAGAGCCTCGAAGAGCCGCGCTATGTAGTTGCCCGCGGAGAACCGGAAAACGGCCGCGATCACGTCTCGGTTTATCCGTGGGCGCGGTTTGTAGCCTGATACCAGTCTCGAGGTCAAGAAAAGGCCTAATCCTACCGCAAGAACAGAGGTTACTCCGGACGCAGCGTAAATCCCCACCGCACCGTAGGCTACCAGGAATGGAACCACACCAAGCCGGGCAAAGGTCACGACCGTTTGATACAGGGAATATTTGGTCGTTCGGAATCCTACAAAGACGCCCTGGCTCTGGAGTGCACCCAGCGGCGCTAGAACGGTGAAAACAATAAAGAGCAGCAGTAACGCCGTATGCTCTTTTATGATACGTAAGGACGGGCTCCAGAGTCCAAGTCCTGCAATGAAAATCACTGTCAACGCAAGTGCAACAAAAAACGAGATCGTGAGGCACGAGTTGATCAGTTCGTTCTTCTCCGCCCGTTCCGGTATGAACCGCACCAGCGAGATATCGAAACCCAGCAGCGAGAGCGTCGAGATCAAGCCCATCGCTGCAATAAGAGCTGAGGCTAAGCCTACCGCCTCTGCGGAATAAAACCGTGCGGCGATGAGCCAGAAGAAGAAGCCCGAACCTGCGCTCGTTACCGATGAGAGCATCAAGAAATACGCGTTCTTGAAGAGCGGATCGCTCACGTGCTGCTTTACCTCTTCCCGGTTCTTCGGTAGCCAGATTCTCATTACTTATACTATCCTACGGTGCTTATTGGTTAAATTCTGTCTGATGTTAAAACCCCGTACCAAAAAATGTTGGTGACGAATCCCAGGAGCTTTTCGTTTGCGGTTCACAATTCTTCGTGATTCTTTGATGGTGCTCAGGGTTTCTACAGCGCACACCGCTCAAATAGGGTAATCCCCTTCACCAGTTCTATCTCCGGCTCGTTCCTTTGGCTCGTTCCTTTGTACGGTAGCCATTATCAACAAGCCCCGGTATCGCCGGGTCGAACAACGGGAGACGATTAGTGCACGTGCTTACGAGCGAGCGAATGAGCACCCGTAAAGTAATATTATAGGTTATAGCGCGGCTTTGTACACCTCGAGCGTCCGCGCTGCGATTTTATCCCACGTGTAGTCGCGTTCGACCATCTTCCTTGATTCCGCACCCATCTTCGTCATGTCTCTGCGGAGCAGCTCCTGTATCGCCGCACCTAATTCGTTCACCGTAGTACCGCAGAGTATCCCGTTCCTGCGCACAAAATACTTGTTATCGCCGACGTCCGTAGCAATGACCGGCAGTCCCGAAGCCATCGCTTCGAGCAGTGCAATCGGCTGCGCTTCCAGCTTTGAGGGCAATAAGAACGCGTCAACGCTGCGATAAAAAGAAGGGGCATCTTCAACGTACCCTAAAACTCGTATTCGGTCGTCCTCCAGCCGTTTCACCTTTGAATACAGCGGTCCGGCACCTGCGATCTTCAACCGGACGGTATCGATGTCCTGGGCCTTCACCGCCTTTATCATGTTTATAACGTTCTTCTCAGGCGATAATCGCCCGAGATAGCCTATACACACTTCACGGCCGTTACGTTCTCGTTCAGCTGAGTCCGCAGGGTAAAATCGAGTGGTATCCACACCATTTGGTATGACCACCAGGTCTGTTCTGTAGCTATTCTCACCGCTGGCATAGCCATAGCAATGCTGGCGAATATACTCTGCAATCTCCACACTCACCGAGATGAACTTCTTCGACCGGCTGGTATACAGCATGGCGAGCATTGCTATCATCGTCTTCGCAAACTCGCCACCTAAACCGTCTCCCGCCTGGATATGGAACGTATTGACGATGTTGACCTCAGAGCAAATGGTCGAGAACGGTAGGAAATATTCCGAGAACGTAGCCGCGTGGTGTATATGAAGTACATCGCAATCCGCAACCTCCTTCTTTATCTTCTTCAACGCGAAGTCGAACCCATAGGAAATGCCACCTGCGGAATTGCCCAGCATGTGCGAGCCGAGTGAAAATTGGTCTATTCGCTTGACCTCATGGCCTCGCTTCTCGAATTCGTGCGTGAGTGCCTCCACGTGCGTCTTTATGCCCCCGTTTACCGTGCGATGGTAAAAAGCTATTTTCATCCTTTTTCTTACTGCTTCAGCGTTTGCTCGGCTATAAGTACCCCTATAGTTTCATATACATAAAAAAGTGACTTTTTGATGTCAGACGATGAAGGGACTAAAGCCGTGGGAACTCGCAGCACTGGCGGCACTTACCATTCTTTTCCTGGCCGTTGCGTCCGTTAATCTAGGCTCTCTCGCGATGCCTTCCTCCTCATGGCAGCCCTCAACGGCGGTGGCTTCAGGAGCGCAAGAAGTCCTCGTGGTCATTGATTTGGGCAGCGTTCAGCAAGTAAACGAGATTTACGTCTTCCTGAGTGACGAGAAGCGAACGAAATTCGAGCTCTATGGCGACACATCAGCCGATGACTGGCGACCCTTTGCAACATTTGATAAAGATCCAGCAACGCACATACATTTCTGCTCCTGGGAACGGATTGCTATAGGCAACAAAAGTACGAGCTCGCTTATTTTCCGCTTTGACGCGAGCTCCAGCGGTGAAATAGGCGAGTTCTTGATACTATCTGCCGAGAATGAAAAAATACCGCCGGTAAACGTAACGGGCAGCGAAGGCGCGCAGAGATTGGTGGATGAGCAGGAACTCATAACGTTTCCGATTACGCAGAAATACGGCGCGTACTTCGACGAGATGTACTTCGTGCGTACAGCGCAGGAGCATTTAAACCTCGAAGAGCCTTACGAATGGACGCACCCGCCACTCGGGAAGCTCATCATAGGGGTGGGTATCGCGCTGTTCGGCATGAACCCCTTTGGCTGGCGGATTTTGGGCGTGCTCGCCGCCGCTGCGATGATCCCCGTAATGTTCCTCTTTGGCAAACGCATGTTTAAAAGCTCGCTCGCAGGCTTCATCGCCGCGTTCCTCCTCTCCTTCGATTTCATGCATTTCTCCTTAGCGCGCCTGGCGACCGGCGAGATCTACCTCCTCCTCTTCTCGCTATTGATGTTTTACTTTGCCTTCGAGTACCTCTCGAAACGCGAGGAATGCGCAGCTGAGACGGAGGAAGGAGGCGTAAAGAATAACACATCCACATCGCTCTTCCTCAGTATCGTCTGCTTCGGACTCGGCTTTTCGGTGAAATGGACCGCGCTTTTCGGGTTAATCGCCGTTTTGACACTCGTCGCGGTCAGTAATATCCAAACGAAAAGACCACTTTTAAGTGATTCCAAAACCATTTTAGCAGGGCTGCTCGTCTCCGCGGCGATTTATATCGCAACGTATATCCCGTACATGCTCGCGGGCGAGGGGCACGGGCTCATAGATATTCATCGGCTACCGCTCTATATCGGCTACCTGGCGGAATATTTAACGAGCGGCACGATAAGTATTTCTCCCCTTGACTCACTAACCGTCTTCGATCTGCAACTGCGAATGTTCGGCTACCATGCGAGTATTGAAGCAACGCATCCGTACTCGTCACCCTGGTGGTCCTGGCCCCTTATGCTCAAACCGCTCTGGATGTATTCCAACACGTTGCTAGGCGGAAAAGTCTCGACCATCGTCTTAATGGGCAATCCTGCGCTCTGGTGGGGCAGTATTCCCGCCTTGATCCTGATCGGAGCCCTGTTTGTAAGAAATACGATTAAAAAAGTGGAGCACGAGCGTAACTTTGTGTTCCTTTTCATCCTCGTTCCATTCCTCCTGCAGTGGCTTTCTTACGCGCTCATATCTCGAATCCTGTTCATCTACCATTTCGTCGCGAATGTGCCGTTCATGATCTTTGCAGTCACCTATTGGTTACAGCTTCCGTTCGAAAAGGATTGGCCATCCCAGAGAACCGGCCTTATCGTTAAGGGCTTCGTCATTGCCTTCCTTATCCTAGTAGCCGTTCTTTTCTTCCTCTTCTATCCCGTTATATCCGGCTACCCGGTAGCGTACGAATACAAAGAGAGCTTACGATGGCTAAGCGGATGGGTATTTTAATGCCACTAGTGCGTTAAATTTAGCGCGAGTATTTATAGTACCTTCTCTTTATAGGTGGTCATGAACCCGCGAGCGTTTTTAAAAGTGATGATTGTGCTCATGCTTATCCCTTCGTTGATCTGTCTCTTCTTACCGGGCACAATCGCCGGCAGCTATACCCGGATTATGTACCCCGTGGTTCTGGTTCTGGGTGCGGTGCTCGCGATGCGCGTCGCCGCAATCTACAAGAACTCGCTTCGAAATGCCTTTATCTTCCTTTCGCTGTTCCTCTTCCTCATGATAGTCCCGCATCTCGACTTTTTATGGGGGTTCTACAGCGCACACCCACAACTCGTTGTGCTCCTGCAGTGGATCACCTACGCAATGCTCGTGCTGTGCTCGTTCTACGTCCTGAAAGTGACGGAAGTGCGAAAGATAACCAGAAACGGCTGGGTACTTATCGGGGCGGCGTTTTTGATTGGTATCATAATCCTGGCGTATCACGTACCTCCGCTGTACCAGTATTACCCCGCGGCGTATAAGATCCCGTTAACGCTCATTTATTTCCTTGACGTCGTGGTCGTAATCATGCTGATGCCCGTGGTGCTGTTATACGCGCAGCAGATGCGATTGGAAGGGCGGGAGAGCATCACCTTCACCACGATTATAAGCGGAATCATTCTGAGTACGACCGCCGTGTACTTCTACGTCATCGTTTCGGGTATCCCTCTCTATGCGGCTCCGAACGTATTCCACACCGGCTCGGTCCTCGATTCCCTATATCTGTTCAGTTATCTGCTCATAGCCGTTGGCCTCTACGTGCACAAGAAATATGACGAATGGGGCTTTGACATGATAGAACAGGCGCTTTCGGGAGGTCTCGCGGAAACATGAGTGCCGAACGGGAAGTGGAAATGGAGAAGCTGATTGACGAGGTGTGGGCGATCTTCCTGGACAAATTGAAGAAGAAGGACGTGCCGCAGGCGCGGCCAGCATTTGGCGACGAATTGAACCTATTCGTGCCGCAATTGCGGATGCTGTTGCCCATATATGCCAATCCTCGCTTCCCAGTCTCTGTTTATACCTCGTCCTATCTCGCCGCGCGAAGGAACGCGTATGCTATAATGCGGAAGCTGGATATGCCGCCGGACTTCTTCTGGAAGTTCGAGTTCTGGACGGACGAGCGTGCGTTCGACGTGCTGAGTAAGGTGACTAATCGAATCTTCAGGGAGATAATGAGAACGACCAGAGAAGGGCTTTTGAGCGTGGAGAATGCTTCTACCGACCCGAAAGCGATAAAGATCTTATTAACGCTGGATGAATGCGTGGAGTGCTTTGGCATCGAGGCTAATCATCCTTTTTGCTACTATCATGCCGGCACGCTTACCGGTATCATCTCCGCGCTGCTGGGCAAGGAGTTGGATGGCTATGAGACGACGTGCTTCGCTACCGGCGGCGATAAATGCGAGTTCGTGATCGGGCTCGGACACGGTGGAGAAGCGCTCGAACGCTATCTCAACCCCGGGAAACTCGAATTCCCGTTACAACAGATAGTGGAAAATGCCCTGGGCGGAAAGAGTCTGCGCGGTCTCGGCAATGACACTGATTTACGGTACTATCAACTGATCATTCTCAACAGCATTATTACGAATCCAAAAGTGTTCAGAGACTCGAGCTATGAAGTCGGCGTGGCATACGGCAAGACACTGGCGCAGTTTTTGGGCCGCTATTACAACACGAGCGAGGACGAGCTCCTGGATGCTATTTCGCGCTACTACCAATCCCTGAAGCATCTTCAGTTAGACCTGAACGAGGGCGCGGATGAAGTACGAGCAGCGGAGATTGCAGAGATCTCCGGCTTAGCTCACAACGCGGATTTCCTCGGGTTCCTCTTCGGCGAATTGGAGGGGCTTTTGTCAGTAGCAACCAAGGGGAAGATGACGTATGCGGGGAACGCATTCGAGGGCAACGAGTTGGTGATAAAATTCAAGAAGCAGAATTGAGTCCTGTTGTAAGAGCTACAGGGAAACTTTTTTAGAGTTGTTAGCTGTTCATTTCTTATTTGATAGTGGAGAAGTTGCGAGATTAGCCTCCGTGAATATTTGCTCGATAAACTCCTTAAGTTCCTTTTCAACATCTATTTCTTCACGGGTTATTTCTTCGGCAACTTTCCTTGCCAGTTGTTCCTTCCACCATTTATTTCCTAAAATATCATCGAGCTTTTCCACCGTTTGACCCTTTGGTACATCTCCCTCTTTTAATTCTAGCTCCTTTCGTTGTCTCACGAATTCAACTATTACGCGTCTGGGATAGAAATCTTCTATGTCCCCTCTATCCCAAATTATTATATCCCCCTCTTTTATCCCATTTTTAATGAGTTCCCCTTTTAGTTTTGAGCTGCTCTTATCTAATAGGCAACGTATGGGCAAAGGAACGTTCTGACATACTTCTCTACACAGTTTATAATTTGGTTGTTCCTTTGTATCACCACCAGCATTGATAATGGTGATACCTTCCTCTCGAAAGCTCTTCCCCAACTTTCCCGCAACGCCCTGTAGGAATATACTATCACTTCGCCCTTCCACAAATGAGGATGAAATTGGAAAGAAGGAAATCTCCGGAGGTGATTCCCATTTGGAAGAATTTGCTACCAAGGTCTTCTTTATCTGTCACCCTTTTAATCTTGGAACTCCCGTCTTCTTGCCATATAAACCATACATTTGAAAGCAAGCCGCTGTCTATTACGAAGGGGGAATGTGTAGTGATGAAAAACTGCTTTTTTTGTTGCTCTGAGATTTCTTTAATCCTCTTCATTAATTTGTTGATGAGTTTTGGATGAAGATGATTTTCCGGCTCTTCAATAAGAATTATGTCGGCTGAAGTGTTCTCGATTTCATGAAGGAGATGTAAGATCATCTGTTCTCCTCCACCTTTTAAGTAGGGTGGAATTGGAACCATTCCCTCTTTAATATTTTTCTCGAATACGAGGTCTTTTCCTACGAGCCCCATAGATCCCTTAACAAATTGCTCCTTGTCTTTGCTGTAGCGATTCCATTCTCTTCGGCGAGCTGGGACGGTCTCACTTGCATTAAATTTAATAAATTCTTCTGTACTTTCAGGGATAATTGAATCCCTTTTGAAGAAATCTTCACTTTCAGCGGGGGGTCTATTTCGAACAGCGGGGATAAACCTAATTTTACTATGTAGTAATGATTCTACCGTTTGAGTGACTGAAGTGGAATCTATACTAAGCTGTCCGTCATCGTCTAGGTTTACGAGTTTATTCACTAATTGACCCTCCTCCATCATGAACTTAGGATAATTTGCATGCGTTGCTTCTTCAGAAAATAGAGGAGGTAATCCTTCCCCTTTAATTGTTTTCCAATAAAAGTTGAACCCGCTATTTATGCCAACTTCTAAGGAAATAGATAAGTCACCCCTAGATACAAAAGAGGAGGAAGAAGGTTTTTGGAGGTTTTTCCTATCTTCCTCATTTAAATCTAACACAACATTGATTGTAACCGGTTTATCGGCTGAGGGATCTGCACCAAAACATAAATGTTCATACCCTCCGAGTGGTAGATAGGTGATATTCTTTTTTTCTCCAAGGAGTCTTATGGCTTCGAGTAGGAAAGATTTGCCCGTATCGTTTTCTCCAATTAAAATAACTAGCTTAGAAATTTCATTCATAGAAATGTATTCAAAGCACCTATAATTTTTCACTTCTAACTCTCTGATACGCATTCTTCTTCTCCCGACGAACTTGTAAATTTATACTGCACTATTAGGACAATAATTATACGATATATAAGCTTTTCCCCTATGCTTTTTACGTTTTAAAGAAAATCAGGGTCACTCCCACAAATCGGAGAAGTCAACGTCCTTCTTCAGGTACTTCTCGATGTCCTTCCGCGCATACTCGATCTCGTTGATGATGATATCGAACTCCTTCGATTTCGATTTGTATTTCAGCGTCTCGCCCTCTATCTTCAATAAGTGATCGATTATGCGCTCTGCAATGTTTACCGCTCCTTTAGGTGTGTCCCACACCAGATTGCTCTTGGCGGACGAGAGACCCATCCGGTGCAACAAATGAACCGATTGATGTATCGCATCGCGAATGTCAAGATTCACGCCATAAACGCCAATGCTCTCTAACAGCCCACCTGTTCGTTCCATCGCCTCGCAGTGCCTTTTCTCTTCCATCACGGCGAAGAGCTCCGAGAACGATTTGATCAGATATTTCACCATACGATACTTCTTCAAGGTATACAAATCATCGGAGACGTCATGAAAAAGCGTGAAAATCCGCGTGAGTATCTTCTCGTTGCCGTCTTCGGTATTCATGTATTCCCGAAGCATGTCGTGTAACGAATCGATCATCTGTTGTGTCGCTACATCGTAATCCTTCAGCACCTTAAAGCCGATGACCTCGATATCTTCCAGCACCATTTTGGTCGTAAAATCCATCTTCTCGACGATCGTATGGGTTCCCACCTTGCCGAAAATCTCCAGCACCTGCACCATCGAGTCGTCATCTGCTTCGATGATCGCTTCCCGACCGACGCCAAGGATGTGGTCCAAAAAATACGGCGACGCGTACGTTTCGGTCTCCTTCGTCAGATAGGCCATATAGCGATCGTAAATGTGCGTGAGGCCATAGCGTGCCGTGCCCCGGTCTCCACTGCCGATTGATTTCTCTATTATCTCCGTAATTGGCAGCATCTTATCCGCTTCGCCCGGTATGCGCGTCTCTCCCTCGCCGATATGTCCTTTTATTGTATCGAGATAATTCGCGTCTAATTTCGTCAACAGATTGCTTATCACCGTCTCCGGTCTGAGTCGGACCATGGTGATAAAGAAATAGGGGATGAGCATGACAAAGCACAGCGCGGTAAGAAGCATGGATATTTCCACGTATTTCGCCTCCACGGGTACTTCCAGTCGGCCGAGCATGAACACGTTGTAGAGCAAGCTGCCGAGGTAAATGAGCACCACAGACCAGAAGGTCAAGCTCTTGATGTGGAGATCCATGATGCGATGGGTGTATTGCTGCGAGGCGAACTGGACAGCCATTAACGTGAGCGAAATGACAATAGCAAATATGGCTGAGAGACCTTCAACGCCGACGCCTTCGAGTATCCCCCGTGCGTTATCGAGATCATCGGTAGCGAGGGTAAACGGCGAGGACTCCGCGAAGGAGAGCACTATAAGCACCGCAAAAACGCCCGTTATCGACAGAATGATAATCTTTTCCAGATCTTCCAGTCCCAATCGGTGGTTCATGATATTATAACTTATTTGACAGATGTAGAAGACCGAAGCAGATGTCTCAAGGCATCCTTATTGATTATTTCAAGGCTGTCATTTACGTAGGTGTCCATATTGAGTGACTTCTGAATAGGAGAATCGTCATCCGGGAGTTTAAAGGATACGCTGAGATTCGGCCCCTGACGTTGCGCATCGAGTTCGATCTCTCGTCCATCCTCTCGATGTTTGAAGGTGTAATAGTGGTGGTCCACGCCGAGTGAGGTGACGACGGGAGACCAACCGGATTGGATCATACTCGTGTAGATAAACGCCGCGAGGATATTATCCTTATCAGGTACAAGTTCTTCGTGATCAAGCGCTAATGCTGCTACTTCAGTGTCAAACTCCACTCGTGCGGGGGTAACGTTGAACGCGGGAATTTTGGCAAGGAAATCCAGGTGTGGTATGACAAGATAGTTTACGGGGACTTCTTTGTAGTGAAAGGGCAGGAACACACAGCCCGGGCGGATATCCTCCGTTATCGTTACACGCGCTTTTATCTCACCGATTCGCGATCGTATCCGAACAGGGTCGTCTTCCTGCACATGGATGCTATCGGCGTCCCAGGGATGGATTTCGAGATGCGGGTCTTTAACGCGTTTCGCAATGCTGGGCGTTCTGCTCGTCATGGTTCGCGTATTGTAGTCCACGAGCGATCGCCCGGTAAGCATAATAAAATTATAGAGTTCGTCAATCCTCTCTCGCGGCGGATTATAATAAATAGGGTAAAAACGGCCTAACCCATCACTCGTGGAAAAGTGCTGTTCGTGAAGTACGGTGCAGCCGTCCGGATGTTCCTCGTCCACGGGCCATTGGATGCCAAAGGGTTCAAGCAGCTCGTACGTTACGCCGGAATACTGCGGCACGATCGTTCGTATCTCATCAAAAACGTCCTCGGGCGTGGAATACCTGAAATGCTCGTTATCGCCCAGTGCTTCTGCCAACCGGATTATTATCTGCAAATCAGGTAAAGCTTCGCCCGGGGGTTCTACCACCTTTCGCACTCGCTGAATCCGTCGTTCGGTATTGGTAAACGTGCCCTCTTTCTCAACCCAGCACGCGGCAGGGAGTATATAGTCAGCATATTGTGTGGTTTCCGTGGGGAATATATCCTGGACGACAAGAAGATCTAATTGCTGGAGCAGTCGTCGGATTTCGTGTAGCATCGGATGCGAAAGTGCGACATTTTCGCCGATTATGTACAACGCTCTCACTTTCTCCGGTATTGCTTCCATCGTCTCCGTCGAGGTGAGCCCATATCGTGAAGGAACGGAGGAGACACCCCAAAGTCTGCTCATCTCAGTCGCGGAATCTCCGGATATTACACGATAGCCAGGGAAGCAATCGGGAAGGACGCCCATATCTCCGGCACCTTGCACGTTGTTCTGCCCTCGCAGCGGATTGACACCCGTGCCGGGTCTGCCGAAATTACCCGTGAGCATCGCTAAGTTGCAGAGGTTCACGGTATTTTCCACGCCCGTGGCATGCTGTGTGATGCCCATCCCATAGCAAATGCAGCCGTTCTCCGCTTCTCCGTACCGTTGCGCGGCTTCGAGCACGATATCACGCGGAACCCCGGTAATCTCTTCTACCACCTCCGGCGTGTATTCTCGTACGGTCCACGAAAGGTTCGTATACCCAAGGGTCCGCGTTGCAATGAACTCAGAATCCTGAAGTTTGCGGTCTATAATTACTTTGATAAAGCCGTTAATCAGCGCTGAGTCTGTCCCCGGTCTGAGTTGTAGATGGAGGTCTGCCTTCTTCGCCGTTAAGGTCCGTCGGGGATCAACGACAACGATAAACGCTCCTCGTTTCTTGGCATTCAACACCTTCTTGCCTATGAGCGGATGGGCTTCGGTACTATTCGCGCCAAAGACAAGGATACAGTCAGCGTTTTCAATGTCGTTGATGGAGTTGGTCATGACGCCCGAGCCAAGATTCTGTGATAAGCCCACACCCGTCGTCGAATGGCAGAGTCGGGCGCAATTGTCAATGTTATTCGTGCCGATGACGGTGCGCGCGAGTTTTTGGACCAAATAATTCTCCTCATTCGTACATCGTGACGAGGAGAAGAAGGCGATCGAATCGGGGCCGTAGATATCGCGTAGTTCAACGAGCTTCTCGGCAATCTCGGTGAGTGCTTGGTCCCAAGATAGAGGTGTAAACTCTTTTGATCCTCGTGTCCGTTTCAGTGGTCTAGTTAAACGGTCTGGGTGAGTCACCAACTCATGTGAGTTCTTTCCTTTGATACAGAGAAAGCCGCTACTTACCGGGTGCTCCGGGATCCCGTTGACCGTTACAATCTCGTTGCTCGTCTCATCCACTTCGCAGTCTAACCCACAACCCACACCGCAGTAGGGGCATACCGTCTGCACTCGCCTCGTCATGTCACATCCTATCAGATCATCGAGAACTTATACTGTCTGCGCGATGTTACGGCAGCGAGCATGTCACCTATGGAAAGAAGTCCCACTAATTTGTCTCCGTCAATAACGATCAGACCAGGTATGTCGCTTCCTTCGCTTACCTGGGTCGCCATATATTTCGTTATCCCGGTCGCAACATCAGAGTCTTTCGTGATGGTGGTGTAATTAGTAGAAACGACCTCCTTACAAGTGATTTTGCTTGAATCAAGCCCCTTTGCAAGCACTTTCTCTAAGAGCGTAAACAAGGTGACAACCCCTAAGACGCTGTCCCTATCATCGACGGCGATGACATCCATGACCCCCTCATCAACCATTCTCGCCGCAGCTTCACTTACGGGTGTGTCGCCATGAACGCGTATAAACTCATCGAATATGGGTAACTCTTTTACTTTCATTCTATTGTTATCCTCCCATGTGCATTTGTATAGTGGTGTTTGCATAAAAAAGCTTTTCGATATTTCATCACTCAAAACGGGATTTGACCGAATATATATCGCTGAACGCAGAGATTACAATTGCCCGGGCAGACGCCCCCACGCTCTCGCAGACAGAACTTTGCTGGCGGGATTGAGACCGATGTGCCGGGATTTTTTCTGTACGTTTTCGCCGCACTACTCATATCCTCCCTTTTTCCCGCCTCTTTAACCACTCCTTTTTCTAGGACGTTCATCTATTGGACCTTTACCTTTTCAGACTTCGGAGTTAAAAATTTTTCGGTACTCTTTTCGCCGTCGTACCCCCATTCGGGATTCCGTTTGCAGTAGAATAGGGTTGGCGATCATTCACCGGTGTTCGTAATCCAACCAAGAAAGCAGCGGCATACTATGACGGAACCACGTGAAACTCGAAGAAGCGATGAGTAAGGAAAGGGCTTCTTAAAAAGTAGCATACGTTTTAACAATTGTCCTCATTTTAGAAAGTTTATATAGGGGGCCGCTAGTCTTACCCAAGATGGAGACAGATAAATGGACCCTCGAGGATTATCGCAGATCAGCGGCATGGGGACTTGCCTGCGCTGTAGACCTAAAGGGTTGTGACCCTGCGTTAATTAGGGATGCAGAAGCAATAAAAGACTTTGTCGCGCAGCTCTGTGAGCTCATCGAGATGAAACGATACGGTGAGACCCAAGTCGTGAACTTTGGGGAAGACCCAAGGGTTTCAGGTTTTTCCATGATCCAGCTGATTGAGACCAGCCTGATCTCGGGCCATTTCGCAAACCAGACAAATGCGGCATATCTCGATATCTTTAGCTGTAAGTACTATCATCCAGAGCCGGTGGTTGCGTTTTGCAAAGACTTCTTCAAGGCAAAAAGCTATAACCTCACCGTGAGTTTTAGGATATAAAAAATAAAGTGGCCATTATCAGTTTCGTTTGAAATCGTGACCACGGTTTTTATGGAACAACATTAAAAACATCGCAATAGTATCTATTAAAAAAGGGAGATGAGATGAAATACAAGGTTGTGATCACTGAGGGCGAAGATGGTTGGTATGTCATCGAATGCCCGGCCATCCCTGGCTGTATATCCCAGGGTAAGACCGTTAAAGAAGCACTGGCGAATATAAAAGATGCAATTCAGGGCTGTCTCGAAGTGCTAAACGAGAGGATCGAGTTAAAAGACTCATCAAACTCGCGGGCTTAGCTGTGGATGATTTTGTCGCGTTATTATAACTGTTGAGAATTTGTTTTATCGAGCAAGTTCGTAGGCTTGCAATCCTTCGCCACTCGTTTTAACGTTTAGAGCACACGCACCTGCGCTCTCTATTGTTGCTTCAATGCGATCCAAAGGCCAGCACCGTCCAGCTCTCAGAAGGCAGGCGGGACCGATTTGCAATATGTCTGGGGATTGCGGTAGCTGACAGGAAAGGAGAAAGACAGAAAGGCTTATATTAGTTGTAAGCGCTAAAGGTATGAGTGAGATAAAAAGTACGAGGGATACTACTCAAGGGGCAGGAGGTAACGAATGACTGAACGTCTGGGTCCTTCTGATGATTTACCGTCTATCTCATACGATGGGAGAAAAAGTATGAGAACACATGCTAGGGATTTCGGAGAGCTTTGTAGCAGTTTTCAAAGTATAGCAATTCGTACATGGCACAGAATGCATAACAACCTCACTACACCTATATCCCTGCGAGAAGACGGCATAACCGCCATGAACCTTCAAGACCTCTATAATCTACATTCCTCACAGGTCCTCATTGTTGATTTCTCACCCTACATTGAATCTCACAGGACCAGTGCTGATTGGGAATGGTGGTTCTTGCAACCACACAACTATTTCGGTGCTGCAGTTCAAGCCAAATGTCTGAAATCAGATAACTCGTATGAAATCGGTTACGTACCTCTTAACGGTTATCCACAAATCAGACGATTGCTTGATTACTCCCAGAAAAACGCGCTTACGCCGTTATATTGCTTTTATAACTGGTGGGGCACTCCTCCAGTCATGGGCTATTGGCCATGCGGATCGTTTTCATATCAAGACGACTTATGGGGCTGCTCACTGTCTGATGGCATTGTGGTATACCAATTGTATCGACAGGGAAAGAACGGTATCGGGGATATTTATCCACTCACAATGCCTTGGCACTGTATTGCGTGTTGTCCTGAATACCATGCAGGTTCCCTAGATCGTTCCGGAAAGGGGTATGCAACTCGGGGCGCCAGTGTAGCAGAGGTGATGCGAGAGATGATTCGTTCTGTTCCTGATTCAGATGACTCCGCAGAAAACTACTACCCAAACTTTCTGTGGCCCAGAATTGTTCCAGAACTTCCGGAACGTATCCAAGTTGTGCGCCGCCTTGCTCTAGCACGAGAGCCCATAAGTCCAGACCGTGTTTCTGAATACTTTGGTAAATTTCCTCCCAGATATGTTGTCCTTCAGGGAAGCGATGAACCTACTTCAAGGGAGGAGTAGCAGACAGTTCTAATAAAAGCTGTACGCAAAAATTATTTTGCCTTTCTTATAGAACAGGGCTGACTTGCTGTCTTGGTAAGGCGGCATCACCCCGGCCACGGCAACATATAAACTGCCCATTTGTACTGCGTCACCCATCTTTTGGGAGATTTAACAAGGTTTTATCAAAAGCAGGCACATTCACACCTGTTTGGCGATTTGACACACACCCGAAATGGTCTGGGTCGGTAGTAACGACTTATTTTTTAAAGATACTACACTTTTAATTAAGATACGAAGAACAGGAGCAAAATAAATTTAGAGGAGGGACCTAAAATGAAAGTAATTGCTTTTAACGGCAGCGCGCGTGAGGACGGCAATACCGCCATCCTTATTAAGTACGTCCTGGACGAATTAGAAAAAGCGGGCATTGAAACCGAAGTTTTTTCACTGGCTGGCAAAGAGATCCACGGCTGTCGGGCCTGCTACACCTGTTTTCAGAACAGGGACAAGCATTGCGTGGTGAACGACGACGTCTTGAACGAGTGCATCGATAAGATGCGTGAGGCTGATGGCATCATTCTGGGGTCACCCACCTATTTTGCCAACGTCAGCACGGAGATGAAGGCGTTAATCGACCGAGCGGGCCTTGTCGCGATAGCGAACGACCACATGTTCAAACGCAAGCTGGGTGCGGCGGTCGTTGCCGTGCGACGTGCAGGCAGCATCCACGTCTTCAATTCCATCAACCACTTCTTCCTTATCAACCAGATGATCATACCCGGCTCCAGCTACTGGAACATGGGTATGGGCCACAGCGCAGGCGACGTGGAACAAGACGAAGAAGGCATTATGATAATGAAAACGCTGGGCCAAAACATGGCCTGGCTGTTGAAGCAGGTGCACGAATAGCCCTCTCTCTATCTAAGTAAGTATGTTAGATATAGAATAACGTGAGTTGCCATGGTGAACCGAGACAAGGTGTTATTTGTACTAGGACTGGTATTGGCGCTAACCGGGGCGTTCTTAATGTGGAATGGTAGTATCCTGGGAGAACGGACTATCTCTGCCGCGATTACGTTAGGGATTGTTGGGATAAGCCTTATAGCCACATCAAAGATCCGGTTGCTGAAATAGGAGTAACCGCCTGTGGTTGCGTGTGATCTTGAATCACTGAATCATGTACGGGCTCCTGCGTCATACTACTCGCTCGCTACGCGCGTTCGACGGACGTGAATCGCTCTATCTTCAGCCCCCTACACCAGTTTTCACCGTCATCGCGAGCGCACCTCGACCGCGCATACCAATGGGATTAGCAACGAGACAGATAACGGCAATAAGAAGCTTGAAGCTCCCTCTAGCATATCAAAGTTTCCCGGATATTTTCCACGCTCCACGCTATTACAATGGTTACTGCTGTATTGCAGATCCAAGTATAGCTGCGGCAGTGACAATGCCAGCTGTAAGAACAATCATGTCCCCTCCAACGAGTACCAATCCTGCAAACTGCGCACCAATCTTAATCACCCATATGGTCAGCATAAAATAGATTATGCCGAGCAGGATCAGCACAACGGAGGCAACGATGGTTACAGCTAGATTGCTCAGTCCTTCCCAAACACTCATGATAGCGAGCACCCCCTCTAAATAAAGCATATGCCGTAGCTATATAAATTTTTCGTTTGAACGCCCCTTTACGCAGGTGTTAAAACTTATTTAGAAAGCATCAGTTGCATCGCCGCTGGGCACGTAACGCCGCCTACTCGAAAATCTTGTTGCAGTTCGCTCTCCTATCTTAAATTGAGCTAACGCGAAAACTTCCGATGAGCTGGCATGTTCGTTTCAATCTGAAACGTAGGCTTTCTCGGCGGACGTAAACTGCTCTATCTTCAACCCTTCCCCACCCGTTTTCACCGTCATTGCGAGCGCGCCCGCTATCTCCATTGCTGCTTCGATTCGTTCGGCAACCGTTCCGGGCAGTACCAGAACTGAACCGACGCCACCCATATCGTCAGAGCCGCCAGCGCCCGTTACTTTTGCGCCCAGTGCACCCAATGACTGTGAGACCTTGACGAGCTCGCCTAGTCGTCGTGGCACCACGCCTATTGCGTCCAGCAAGCCGTGATTGATGTTCATTAACGCGCCCAGCTTCACCAAATCACCAGCTTCGATCGCCTGAATTGCCTGCGTCGTTAGCTCGTCAGCGGCATCAAAAAGGGGATCGAATATGCTTGTAAAAAGCGCTCTTCGATCTTTAACACCCGCGACAAGCGTTTTCGTCTTCAAGCCAAGATCCGTTGCCTTTGTGCTATCCATACTCAGCGGGATGCTGCCGATACTGCCCACCATCAAATCCAATTTGGGCAATGGCAATCGCTTCACTTCGCCGCGCTCCACGAGCACATAGCCGCCGTACGTAGAGATTGCGGTATCAACCGGGCTCGCAGCGCCTTGTACCTGCTTCTCAACGCCGTGTGCATCGCTTCTCACGCCGTCCACGCCACCCCCGACGCCGAAATATTCCTTGAGCGCCGCGATCGTCGCGACACAGGTCGCGGCTGAAGAACCCAGCCCGGCAGAGAGCGGTATCTCGGACTTTATCTCCAGCTCCACGCCTTCGTTCCCTATCCCGTACCGCTCTTCAAGGTACTCGATTGAGCCTTTGACGTACGCGAGCGCTTTTGACGCGGTGCTGTAATCCTTATACGGTCGTACTTCTTTGGGACGCGCACGCCCGGTTTCTAAGTCCAGCTCCAGGCCGAACGTCGGTATATTCCCTATTCTTACGTGATACCCTTTTTTCTCTTTACCTGATATCTCGACGGTGAGTCGACGGTCAATAGCAGCCGCTAACGCGCGCTTACCGTAGACCACGAAATGTTCACCAAAGAGAATCACCTTCGCGGGAACCGATGCCCGTATTTTCTTCATTTCACAACACACATAGTTTCCTTTTTCAAAAAGGGTTTTTGTTTTCAAAAAGCGATCGGATTATTTAACACTTTGAAGAGATCCTCAAGCTGCTCTATGTGCACGTCACCTGCCGAGTCCCCGCCCACGCCCACGACGAAACAACCGGCAGCCTTACCCGCCTGATAATCCGTTCTCGTATCGCCCACGAGTACCGCGTGCTCCGGCTGCACATTGAGCTGTTCACATGCCTTCAGTACGATCTCGGCGTCCGGCTTGCCCAGTTTCACATCGTCGCCGGTGAGGATCGCATCGAAATGGTTGGTGAGCCGGAACCGCTCGAAGATCTCGGTAACGTTCGCTCGCGGCGTATTCGTCACCAGCCCGACCTTGAGCTTGTAGTCCTCTCTCGTACGGCGCAATACCTCTCTTGCACCGGGAAACAGCGCGATGAGTTCTATCAATTTTATCTGCTCACGAGTGCAGTAATCAGCAGCGTTTTCATCCAACTGTAACGTAGCGAGGTTGTGACTCAAACCAGGCCCCCAGTACCTCTCTCTGAACGTCTCCCGGCTCATCTCATCCTTACCGTACGCTTTCAACATTCTCGCAAAGGCTTGATACCAGCTTTCAAACGAGTCTATGAGCACGCCGTCGAGGTCGAATAAGAGTGCTTCGGTTTTTCGAGTGGTCATCGTATCTATCTACGTAGGTAGTATAGGTTAGCAACACTTTTAACTTTTAGCGCGTGAAACCGCTACAAAAAATCCCCGGAACTCTTTTTTAAGTTCTAACCTTTTCTTACGTTTGTATAATGCCCGAGTACTTCGATCTCAACGTCCATGCATATCCGGAAACCGCTGCGCCGGTAGAGGAACTACTCCGCGTTGCGAAACGATACGGCTATGCAGGCATCGCAATAACGAACCACGATGAGGCTGTCGTGCCGGAGCCTTTGGAATCAAGTGCCGTCTTCACCGGTGTTGAGATACACGCACAATCGGTTCTTGAACTGAAGCGGAAGATAAAGCGGTACTGGGGTAACGTGGCGTTAGTCGCGGTTCACGGCGGCGATGATAAAATAAACCGAGCGGCAGTGGAGAATCCGAAGGTGGATATTTTAGCGCATCCGTGCGGCGAGAAAGGCGAGAGCGGCTTGAACCACGTACTGGTGCGATACGCAGCTGATAACGGCGTTGCAATCGACTTCAACATGGATGCACTGATCTGGAGCAGAAGAGGCGATCGAGCACGGATCATTGGAAAAATGCGGGAGAACCTGAAGCTGGTGCGGAAATACAACGCCCCTATGATACTGACCAGTCATGCCCACTCCATATACGATTTGCGAGCGCCGCGCGAGCTGATCGCACTTGCAAAGCTCTTCGGAATGACAAAAGAAGAGGCTACGAGCGCGTTATGCGATATCCCCTTGGGTGTTTTAGAGAAGCGCTGGAAAAAGGACCGCGATGTGGAGGTGCTCCGATCTGAATGACCGCGGATATGGGGATTATCATGAGCGTGCTGCTGTACCTGCTGCCCTCACTCCGCGAACGGAAACGGTATCTTCGCTTCGAGCTGATGGGTGAGCGGGAGATAGATAAGCGTGAATTGATGAAGGAGATCTGGGATTCGATCTATTCGTTATACGGCGATGTAGGAGCAAGTGAAAGTAAGCTCTGGCTGATCGAGTACCATAGAGTAGAAGACCGCAAAGAGGAAGAGTCAAACCTCAGTGTGGGTGTCCTGCGCTGCGCGCATAACAAAGTCGAAGCGGTTCGGGCGTCGTTAGCGTGCATTCATACGGTAAATGACGCTCGGGTGGGCATACGAGTAATAAGAACCTCAGGGTCGATAAAAGGCGCGTCTCGGCGATCGTGATTCCGATTAATGACTAGACTAACGCCCTTTCAACATCTCGATAACCATCGCCAAATCGCGCTTCGTGATGATTCCCACGATTGCCCCGCGTTCCTCGCCTTCTACGGCCAGAAGCTGCTGTTTCGTGCTTAGCATTCGTTTGAGTGCTTCTACTGCTTCGTCCTCCTGCGAGACGACCTCGCTCAGCCAATCGAAAGGGCGGATTATATCCGCAACCGTTAACGGGTACCGTTGTTCAGGTGACAGCTTCTTCAGCTCGCTGAAGGTTATCAATCCTTTAAAATCGCCGCTTTCGCTTACCACCGCGTATTCCGCGTTTCGTTCCGCAAGCATCTTCTCCCCCAGCTCTGTAAGCGGCATATCTTCCCAAACGCTCGCGTTCTCTCTTTGCATTACGTGCTTCACCTGTATCCCCTCCAACGAGGTGAACGTGATCGTCGCGCTCTCCTCTTCGGTCGCTGCGATGTAGAGAAACACGGCGATGAATGTTAACCACGGATTGAACGGCAATCGCACGTGCCCGGTCGTGTAAAAGACGAAAGGATCAGGCATAAAACCCACAATCGCCATTATAACGGCAAACGTCTTGCCCACGAAGACCGCTCGCTTCGTCGCTGTGAGGAATTGCATCCGTTTCGCAAGGAACGCACGTAAAACTCGACCGCCATCCATGGGGAACGCGGGTAACAGGTTAAACGTGGCTAAAACCACATTGAGAAGCCCAAGGCTGAACAGTAAAACCGTAATCGGGTCGTAGATACTCTGATGTGCCGCGGCTAGACTGAAATGAGCGAGAAGGAACGCACCACCAAGGGCAAAACTCATTAACGGACCTGCAATTGCTATTCGCCACTCCTTCGCCGGCTCTTTTGGTAAATCCTCCATCATGGCTAAGCCGCCGAAGATGAAAAGCGTAATGCTCCGTATCCGGGTTCCGTATCTCATGGCAACGTATGAATGGGACATCTCGTGGAGCAGCAGCGAGAGTAAGAAAAGAAACGCGCCGATAGCCGCTAAGGCATAGCGTAAAGGTCGGGATAGAGGCTCCATGTCACCTAAGCCTACCGGTCCAGGAGTGATCGCAAACACCATGATGATGAGCGGGAACAGAATTAAAAAGGTAAAATGCAGTCGTATCGGTATGCCAATAAGTCTGCCAACTTGTATAGATGTTCGCATCGGTTCTTCGGTCGCTCAATCAGTTAATTATATATAGGCATCTCGCACTACATAAATAGCATTATGGAGATCCAATTGTCATCGTTGTATGGGCAGGATTTATATACCGATAGAGGGATTTACGTCGGTAAAATCGAGGACGTCAGTGTTGACATAAAGGAGAAGCGAGTGTCGGGCCTGGCCGTGAAGAACGTGAATCCAAATGCATTCGGCGGGGTCAAGAAGAAGGGTGTGATCATCCCTTACCGATGGGTGACTGCGATTGGCGATATAGTACTCATAAAGCACGTGCGGAGAAAGGGAATGGAACGAGAGCGCGAGGAAGAAGAAGTTTAAAGGAGCGCTCGTTAGGTAAGATCCGGACAGACGGAGAGTGGAGCTTTCAAGAATGGGCCAGGGATGACAGGTCAGAACCGTGCGAGATCGACCCTCAAGGATAGCAGGGATAAAGAGCTCTACGCAGCTATAAGGGCTATTCCGCCTCTGATTGTGCGCGCTGACGGTCGGAACTTCAGGCATGTCCTCAGCGATACTTTTGAGAAGCCGTATGACAAGCGATTCGCGAAAGGGATGGCGGAAGCAGTGGTACGCTTCTTCGAGCAGAGCGGATTCAACCCCTCGCTTGCGTACCTCTTCTCTGACGAGATAAATCTATATTTCACGCACGTCCCGTTTAAAGGCCGCATAGAGAAGCTGGATTCGGTAATCGCCGGTTTTTTAGCCAGTGCGTTGACCATCGTCCTGGATTTAAAAGACGCGATTGCCTTCGACGCGCGGATAATTCCCGTTTGCCGTGATGACGATGCGTTGGCATACTTTATGCAGCGTCAGGCGGAGGCATGGTGGAATCATATCAATGCCTATGGCTATTACGGTCTGCAGGAATCCGGACTGAGCGCTAAAGAGGCTGAGAAGCGGCTGAAGGGAATGAAAGCGGCAGAGGTGCATGGGCTGCTGTTTCGCCAGGGACGTAACCTGAATGAAACGCCGGCATGGCAGAGACGGGGGATGATAGCCACCAGGGAGCAGTACGAAAAGGGAGGGTACAATCCAAAAGCGGCGGAGGACGTTACCGTTGCACGCTACAAGGTGGTTCAGCTCTGGGACCTGCCGCTGTTCGGGTCCGAAGACGGAAGGGCGCTGCTAAATCTTCTCATAACAGGAAAAGCTTTGCCGAAAGATCAATACGAAAAAAAGAAGTTCCGATGGGCCCGAAGGGATTTGAACCCTTGACCGCCCGGTTATGAGCCGGGCGCTCTAACCAGCTAAGCTACGGGCCCTTAGTCGCTTAGTAGTATAGCACCGATTCATATAAAATATATGGTTAACGAAGTGGAATGCCATGATGACGACAACGAACCGATCGATTTTTTGCTGAGAGCCTTTTAAAAAGGTGATACGCTCATATTCCATAATAAGAAGTCCTATCCACGCAAAGCAAGAACTAAAATACTGTACTTTACGCTTCCTGACCAGCCTCGCACTCCATTTCTAGAAACGGGGGAGAATTCACAGACGCACTAGTTCACTCTTTACCGTGCGAGCAGTATCTGAAATAGACGTCCTATAGGCGATATATATCGATATAGCACAATTTATATTTTCAACGTAAAAAAAAATTTCGAAAGGTATTTATGGTTATTCGCAATTTTTAATTTGGTTAAACTAACTGAAAGCGAAGCAGGTAGTGGAACGAACGTTGACGTTTATAGTTTAGGAGGTGACAAGAAGAAGAATGGATGTAAGAAGAAAAATTGAATTGATGGCGGTATTCGCCGTATTGGTGACCGCGTGCATAGTGCCACTGGTGATGGCCGCGAATCAAGAGACGATCACCTGTACGGTTACTGCGGGCGTGTATTCAGTAAACCTTTCGCGATCCTCGGTGAATTACGGCAACATGGCTGAAGGTGAAAATCAGACCGACCCACTGGGCACCATTAACGTGACCAACGATGCGGGCATTCCGGAAGATATTCTGATCCGGAGCGATAATGCAACGTCGGTATCCGGGGAGTGGGTGCTTGCCGGTACTCCGGGGGTCGATCAGTACAGGCATACGTTCAATCTCGATGGTGAGCAAAACTTAGCAATAGATAACCAACTACTGGCTGATGATATCCCAAACGACGACAAGCAAGCATTTACGCTTAAGATCTACGTGCCCACGACTATAAGCAATCCGGGCACGTACACGACCGATATTACGGTCGTAGCAACGGCACCAACATAAGCAATCGCAAGGCCAAGAACGATAACGAAGTAGTAGCCATCAGGTAGCCATCTGTAAAACGGGTAGAGGATCGTAGAATCCATACCGAGTCGAATTAGAGCCTATTAGAAGTGTGAAGGGAGAAGCGAACGTATAAAAGTGAGAAGAGGATGAAAGACCGAACCATCAGAGTAATCGCAGCGATTATTCTGGTCGTACTCATGATGCAGCCGTGCTCGGCCAATGTAGGTGTAGGCGTGGGCACGGGCAAGATAGCAGTAGAGGAGCCGCTCATGCCCGGTGGCACGTACAAAATCAACCCGATAGTTGTGCTGAATACCGGCGATGAAGCGGGTAATTACGCTGTGGACGTTACGTATTTATACGGCCAGGCGGAGCAAAGGCCCCAGGAGGAATGGGTGGGCTTCAACCCCAAAACGTTCCATTTGAATCCCGAAGAAACACAGACCGTTGCAGTGACATTAACCGTACCGTTGGATGCGGAGCCGGGCGACTATTTCTGCTTCTTGGAAGCGCATCCGGTGAGCGAGGGCGAGGGGTTCAGGATCGGTGTTGCCGCGGCGACGAAGCTGTATTTCAGCGTGAAACCGGCGAATATCCTCTCCGCACTGGCGCATAAAGTATCGTCATTCCTACGTGAAACGGCGCCCGTCTCGTACATCATCATTATCGCGATTCTCGCACTCGTTGCGCTCCTCGTACTCAGGAAGCACATCTCGATCGAGGTACGGAGGAAGAAGAAGCCGCCGGAAGGAGGAGGTAGTTAGTGGTTTTGCATAAAATGATCCGTGATGGAGAAGAGGAAAAGCGTATATCGAAGAAGTTTGCCGTATTTCTGGTACTGGCTATCCTGCTTGCTCCACTTGGTGCGATCGGGGAGGACGTCTTATCAGGAAATGTGACCCTGGGTAATGATACCAATCTCACTTTAACTGAGGAGCAAGGTGTTGCTGTGAATGCACCCGTAAACGAGACGACGGACGGAACCGCTAATTCGAGTGCCGAGACGACCACCGCGACTGCGAATTTCAGTATCTCGCGCCAATTACCACGGGCCTGGCCGCTCGGTGCTGGCCCCAACTCGACCCTCTATGTCAATCTCTCGGGCTGGTGGCGCATAAATGGCACGTTCAACCAGTCGGACACTCCAATCCAGTCAGCGGTCGACAATGCGACCTCCGGGGACACCATTATCGTGACAGATGGCACATACACCGAGAACGTGAATGTGACCACGGCAAACCTCACGCTCCGCTCGGAGAACGGCTTTGCTTCAACGATCGTGCAGGCCTTGGATCCAGACGAGCACGTCTTCAACGTGACCGCGGATTACGTGAACATCAGCGGGTTCACGGTGCAAGGTGTAACCGGCTCTGAAAAGGCAGGGATATATCTTTATTGGGTGGAGTACTGCAACATCTCCGATAACGTCGCCACGAACAACGACCGCGGCATTTACCTGAAGGATTCGAGCAGCAACAACCTTACGGGCAACAACGCCTCGAACAATTTAGGGGGCATTTACCTGGATTCTTCGAGCAACAACATGCTCACGAACAACACCGTCAACTCGAACGACGATGGCATTTTCCTGGATGTTTCGAGCAGCAACAACCTTACGGGCAACATCGTTACTTCGAACTACTGGTGGGGCATTTTGTTGGGGGAAGCGAGCAACAATAGGTTAACGAACAATACATTTGTGAATAATGGCCTATTTGTTACTAATTCTTTTGGCAGCACGGTAACGGATAACACGGTAAACGACAAGCCGCTTGTTTATCGTGAGGAGGTTTCAGATCAGAGCATTACCGTAGCAGGGCAGGTTATACTCGTTAATTGTGACAATATTACGGTTGAGAATCTCGAGATATTAAATGATGCATCAGTTGGCGTAGAGCTCTGGGGAACTGACAACAGTACAATCATGAATATTACTGCCTCGGGCTGCTACAACGACTACGGCATTTATCTGGCTGATTCATGCAACAATGCTCTTATAGCCAACACGTTCTCGCACGCCTACAACGGCATCGTCCTGGATCATTCGAGCAACAACAATAATCTGACAGGCAACAACGCCTCGAACAACCCGGGCCCCGGCATTGCGCTGTTTTATTCGAGCAACAACACACTCACGAACAACACCGCCAACTCGAACATGAATCACGGCATTTATCTAAAGTCTTCGAGCAGCAACAATCTGATGGGCAATACCGCTAACTCGAACAATATAGGGGGCATTTACCTGGTGGATTCTTCGAGCTACAACACACTCACCAACAATACCGCTAACTCGAACATGAATCACGGCATTTCTCTGGATCTTTCAAGCAGCAACAACCTGACGGGCAATAACGCCACGAACAACGATAATGGCATCCACTTGAACGGCTCAGGAAGCAACACCCTCGTGGGTAACAATTGCTCGGGGAACGATGGCGCGGGCATCTACCTGATTTGTTCTAGCGATAACAACGAACTCCTGGATAACTTCTGTAATGGGAACAGTTGGATCGGCATCGTCCTGTCCTCAGGGGATAATAACGTCCTTTCACGCAATACCTGCAAAGAGAATCACTACGGTATTTGGGTATACCTGGGCATCAACAATACACTGGTGAGCAATACCTGCACTGAGAATAATTATGTAGGAATCGAGCTGTATGGAACATATGATAACACCCTTCTGGATAACAACGCCAGCTCGAACCTCTGCTTGGATGACCTTGACCTCAATTATGCGGGCATCAACCTGAAATGGGCGTGCAATAACAATCTCACGAACAACACCGCCAACGCGAACGCCAACGCGGGCATTCACCTCGACGTTGATTCGAACAGCAACGTGCTGGCGCATAACACCGCCACAGACAATAATCGCACTGGCATCTTACTCACCACCAGCTCGAACAACAAGCTGACCGCTAACACCGCAAGCAATAACACTGCAGAGTGGGACTCGAAGGGGATAGTCCTCGAAAAAGGCTCGAACAACAACGCGCTCCGCGATAACGTGGCCAATACTAACGGCGAGTACGGTATCTACCTCAATTCTTCGAGCAACGATAACAACCTTACAGGCAATACCGTCTCGAACAACAACTACGACGGCATTTACCTCTACCTTGCACACCGCAACCACATCTACAACAATACCGCCTCGAACAACTTCAACTACGGCATTTATCTGTCTTCTTCGGGCAACAATCATATCTACGACAATTACTTTGACAATACTCATAACGCTTATGACGACCCTGGAATTCATGAGGACAACATCTGGAATACCACTAGGACTGAGGGCACGAACATCATCGGTGGTCCGTATTTAGGTGGCAATTACTGGAGCGATTACACTGGCAGCGATACGGACGGCGACGGACTCGGTGAAACTCCTTACAACATATCGGGCGACTCGAACAGGGATTATTTACCGTTAACCACTCCGACCTTGATTTCCATTAATCTCAGCACCGATACGGTCTCCTACGGGTTTGTTGCAGCAGGAGAGAATAGCACTTCTCAGATCATCACGGTGACCAATGCCGGCACGGTGAACGAGACCTTTTATATCCGGGGCGACGACGCCTACTACGAGGTCTCTACGTGGACGCTCGCCGAGAGTATTGGGACAAACGCTTTCACTCACGAGTTTAATAACGGCACCGAGTGGAGTTGCCTGAACAAGACTGATAAAACGCTCGCACTAGACGTGCCCGTTGAGGGCAATGCCACCTTCACGCTCCGTATTACACTTCCCTCGGTGATGACTACACCAGGAGAATATATGACGAATGTAACCATAATGGCAACGGAGGCGTCTTAGAATAGAAATGAAAACACCAAGTAGAAATGGGCGCATGAAGATACACGAATCTGTGGTTATCGCACTCGTTTTCGTACTACTCATCGGCTGCTCGAATCTCGCGTATGCTGCCACCGTAGATGTTACCGTTACCATACCGGCCGAGAAGCCTGATTTGACACTCTCGCCTGAGGACATCGCTTTTGACCCGGCATATCCGCTGACGGGCGATGTCGTCACTATCACTGCCGTGGTGCACAATATCGGCGAAGTAAGCGTGATGAATATACCGGTTACCTTTTACGTTGACGGCGCGCGCATCGCCACGCAAACCGCCACCATTCCCTCTGAGTCGACCACAACGGTTTCGACATCCTGGGCTGCTACAACCGTTGGCTCCCATGTCGTCACCGTGAGGGTAGATGAGGAGAATCTGATGGACGAGCATAACGAAGCGAATAATTACGCGCACAAAACGATCAAGGTAACGAAACCGCGTGCTCTGGCACTCACCGCTACACCTGAAATAATCGAAGCAAACGGAACGTACATCTCTACGGTTACCGCCTTCGTTACCGATGAAACCGGTCTCGGGATGGCCGGGGTCGAGGTTTCATTCGCGACCACGCTGGGTACCGTCAATCCTGATCATGCAATCACGGATAGCAATGGCATCGCCACGACCACGCTCACGGCGTCCACATCTGCAGGGACGGAGGTCGTAACGGGAACCGCAACGGTAAATGGAACCCACGTAGAGGATACGGCCACCGTTGTTTTCGATAAACCCTCGAGTACGGAGACAAACAACACTATTGCGAACACGACCATAACGATAGAAGGGACAAACATCAGTATTTCCGGAACCGACGTCACGATTGAAGACGGTGTGATAACCATCAACACCACGCTTGAAAATGCTATGCTTATTGCGGACTATGCAACCGCCGGCACCGTTATCTCTGTTGCCATCGAGGGTGGCGCTCTTGAAATAACGCTCGCCGAGGACTCAATCGCCATCGATGATACCGTTAGAGGCACGATAAGCACGATAAAGCTGAATACGCCTCCAGACGAATATATAACGTCAATACCGGAGATCGGCACGGCATCCGTAGACCTGGACGTTGAATTTCAGGGAACCTTTACCCCCCAAAACTTAGCGTTGGAGACCACGCTGCGCGAGGACTACGAGGATCTTCCTATCCCCGAGCCCGGTGAGTTAAAAGATACGCTCGCCGCGTATTTCGGCGTTGATACTACTGCAATCACGAACAACACGCCTATTCTGCTTTACGCCGAGCTGTCCGCGACCAACCTCACCGCCGATGACGTGACCGGTGTGCCCGTAACCATAACGGTGAACAAAGCGTGGTTCGACACGGTGGCGGAAGGCGATCCCGGTAAGGTCACGATGTTCAAGCTCAATGAAACGACCGATGCGGTGGAAAGCACGATAACGATGACTTCTGCGTCTTATACGGTAAATGACGGCACTGTTACCTTCTTCGCCACGTTCGATCATTTCTCCGTCTACGCCATCATTGCGCAACCATCGGCAGCCGGGCCATCCGGGCCTGGTGGTGGCGGTACACGTGGTGGTGCCTCTAGCCCAAATGAGATCACCATCCCTTTTGCAAACGCGGGCATTAATGTCTTCGACTTCGAATATCTCGGTCTTGCGCTAACGAAGGTTTTAATAGACCTGGAGAGCACGGCACTCAATGCAAAAGTAACCGTTCAGCCAGCGGATAAACCGGAGATCATTCATGATCCGACGGGAGTTATCAACGGCTACTTCGATCTCTCAACCACCGTCGAGTCGGAGAACATTCGATCCGCGGGCATCTATTTCAAAGTCTCTCGATCATGGATTGCTACCAATGGCATCAACAGCGAGACCCTCGAAATGCAGCGATACGCACCGGCAAAAGGCTGGGACGTATTGGAGACGACGAAGATCAGCGAGGATGACGAGTATATCTATTTCTACGCGGAAACGTCTGCGTTCTCGCTCTTTGCGATAACCGGCGAGCAAAGTGCCGCGGGAGTCGGAACAGCAACGCCAACGCCCGTATCCGCGCCTTCTGCGCCCCCTGCGGCAACAGCAACGCCAACGGCGTCCCCGACACCATCCGCACGGATTCCAGCAATAAGCATGGTCGGAATAGTAGCAGCAATCGCGGCTTCGGCGATGATCCGATCATCCATTCGTTTCGCACGTAACCGAAGCAGAAGAAACGGGTAACTCTGCATAAGCATTTCAGGATAACCTCACTTCCACGTCAGGCTTGCCCTCTTGTTGCAGTGCAGGATCTTCATTCAGCGTGAATTACGCTCGTTCGCCGTTTGATAATGGTGAGCGTGCGTGCGTGGTGTTGACTGCTCCGCTCGCGACAGTGGACAGTCAATCAGTCAGAGGTTCCTTTCGAATAAAATCATCCTGCAGCTAGCTCATTTAGAACAGCTCAGAAACAAGTGCACACACCTGTTCGAGGAATTTCTTATCTTCCGCCGTGAATGCCGAACGGGCATGGGAGTCGATATCCAGCACGCCCACAAACTCGCCGCGTTTGAGAATCGGCACGACGATCTCAGCCTTTACCTGTGGACTACAGGCTAGATAATTCAGCTCCTTTGTGACGTCCTGAGAGATAACGGTTTCCCTTCGTTCAGCGGCCTGACCGCAAACACCCTTTCCGAACGGTATTCTCTTGTGTTCGGTCGGCTCGCAGGCGAACGGGCCGAGGACGAGTTCATTTTTAGATGAATCTACACAATAGAAGCCGACCCAATCGTAATACGGAACAGCATCTACAAGCAACTTACAAATCACGAGGAGTTTCTCGTTCGTGTCGTCTTGTGTGTGCTCAGCAATCGTTCGTACTTCACCGAGGAGTGCAAGGAACAATTGCTGTTTAGTAACGGTATTCTTCATAGCAGCATGCATTCCCTCGGTCTATAGAAAAACAGAAAAAATAAATTCCGGGAGTCCCTGTGTGTGTCTGTGTGTATGCAAACAGACAAAAGATAAATCAGGATTAACTCCCTGTATATGATGCTAACCGTTGCGCCTGTGCAGCGGCCTTTGCAAGCAACGCCGGCATCGTTTCCTTCGTGTAGACCTCAGCATTGAGCGCGAGATTCCGTGCCTGGAAATACGCCTTCTGCAACAGCGGCTTTATCGTCTCCGGCGTTGGGTACGCGATCTTTAGCGCCACGTTCGTAGCTTTGTCACGCGCTTCGTATAACAGATCGGCAACGGTAAACTGCGTGGGATAGTCGTATTTCAGATGTGTGGCAACCGAGAACGCCGCTTTCACGCAGTTCTGCACGTCTGATACGTACTGCTCGACATCGACATGCAGCACATCCGGCGTGAAGAGCGTGTTTCCGTCGCGATCGTACACGGCCAGCAGATCCAGACCTTCCTTCACCGGGTAGATCTCCAGCCGAGCCAGAATGTCCGCGAACTGAGGTGAAACCGTTTCGCCTTCCTTCACGGCGACCTTACGCTGCTTTATCACGACCTTACCGCCATCGATACCCGCAGGTATGCCCAAACTCTGCAGTTCGCCAACGATCGGTCCCGGCTTGAGTGCGGTCGGGCCGCTCTCTATAGGGATATCAAACGGTGCGACGGCACCGGCCTTTATCGGCGCCGGGATCTTACCTTTCTCCAGGACGTTGTACAAGTCAAACGCATCGGAATCGGTAAAGATCAACGCCATCTGATCGTCGACAAAATCGACCATATCATTCATGCCGCTCTCCGTGAGCGAGAGAGAAATCAAGCTGTTTTTCGATACGCGCAGCCGCGCCTTTCCCTGGAAGTCCTTTCGTATACGCTGCACCTGGTTAGAGCCCAGGCCCCGTACCTTCGCTATGCCTACCGTTGGATACGAGTCCATCAGACTTTTGAGATCAGCAACCTGCTCCTTCTTCCATTGCTTTGCCCGTTTGACTTTCTTCTTCATTCTTATCGCCTACCTCTCACTACTACGCTACCTTTACTGCAGGGCCCATGGTGGTCTTCATGTAAACAGATGCAATATTCTGCCAGCCGCGCTCTAACCGCCCTTCCACCGCTTTGAGCACCGCAGCGGCATTCTCCGCGATGTCACGTGAATCCATGTCCCGACGACCGATATTCACCCAGATCGTCGTCGTTTTCGACTTTACACGCGCGATCTTCGCCAATCGCGCCAGTATCTGCGCGGGATCCACGCCCGGCGGCAGCGGTTGCGGCATCTTACCCCGTGGACCTAAAATAGTACCCAAACTCTTACCGACAAGCGCCATCAGGGCGGTATCGGCAACGAAATAATCGTACTTCTGCACGAGCTGCCGCGCGGTCTTCTTGTCCATCCGCTTGAGCTCTTCCGGGTCGATAACGTCCGCACCGGCCTCCTTCGATTTCAACGCCGCCTCACCCGAAGCGAAAACGGCAATTGTCGGCTCTCTTATCTGCTTCGGCAGTACGACATCGACATTGATCCTGTTCTTCGGCTGCTTCAAATCGATATTCTTCAAATTGATGCAGAGGTCAACACCCTCAACGAATTTCTTCTTCTCAGTGCTTAAAACCTGCTCCACTGCGCCTACTATCTCTTCTGCTTCCATTTTATTCGCCTATCACCTCGTCATACACGCCTTCGTCTATCTCTCTCTGTATCTCCTTTGGATTCTTACCCTCGACCTTCAGCCGCATGGACACGCACGTGCCTACCAGCTCCTTCACCGTCGCTTTCAACGACGAGGCCAGCACGCCCTCGCGCTTCATTTTCGCTACCTCTCTCAGTTGCTCCATCGAGATCTCACCGGTGTAATCGGTTGTGGAGTCGGTCTGAGCCTTCTCAAGCCCGATCTCTTTCTTTATCAATGCCGCGGTCGGCGGTACACCCACAGTTACATCCGCCTTGCCGCCATCAATGGTGATCTTCACGGGGACGACCATGCCCGCGTAAACCTCCGTACGTTCATTCACCAGGGCCACGATCTCTTTTATATTCACGCCAAGTGGCCCCAGAGCAGGCCCTAACGGCGGTCCCGGGTTCGCTTTCCCTCCTTCTATCAAGACTTCAACGACATCCATTTTTTACGCTTCGTACTCCATTCATTCAGGCATTCATTCGTATCAATCAGGTCTGACGTATCCTGTTTCCGTCCGTCCGTGATACTCTCATCTGAGACCCTTAATACTATACAACTACCTGCTTTTATTTCTTTCTTCGTTAAGATATGTGTAACGGAAGCATAAAAATGGCTAATTTACAACGCTGCTATTATTCTGATCTCGAAATCGTCGGGTAATGATATTTTTGAATGTGGAGGGAGGGAATCGAACCCCCCTTTACCATCCGGCGTGGAATCAAACGATATCTTTGATGGTTTGCACATTGAGGCTATTAGGAGGAAAGCAACCAGCTCCCCACGCGGATGGCCACCTCAAAATACCCGGTTATGTTTCTTATCATGTTCATATTTCTCCAAATTGTAGTTACTAATACCATCAACGTTGCAAGCATCATCGATACCTTGACCTCCACATATTTCATCCTTAAGAATTATTTTTCTTCGGGTTTAAAAATCTTAGCCCTGTGTTAAGTAAACTTTGAAACTACCCGGTATAAAGTGATGCTGGTATGGCTTTGATCCCTCTATGATACCTTTTAGTGTTGAACCA